>NZ_JBPNHS010000026.1:0-37823 GCF_054006115.1 Mesoaciditoga sp.
TTCGCTTAACCCTTTAGCGCGCGCGGTTCTTATGTAACCTTGACCTAGCGCTTCCAGCATGGAAGAACGGGTACTCCTCAACAATCCGGCCCAGGACAAATACGAAAGTGTGAGAATTGGAGCTATCAAGTGCTTCAACGCATCCAAAAATACCGGAATGTTGCCATTCAGCAAAGCGTCTATCGTTATCATACCAGTGTATTGATGGAAGTTCTTGGAGTAAACGATCATCTGCGCCCATTGATCGAGCCTGCCCGGTGGAAGCCACCCCAAAACTCCGTAAAAGATGAAGAGTATAAGTAAACCAAGAACGAAAGCTGGAACGGAGTATCCCAACAAAGCAACCACTCTAAGTATTTGGTCTATCACCCCGTTGTGATGTACTGCGGCAACCACCCCTAACCATATTCCTATCCAAATAACCGGAACGATAGCGTAAATGGTGAGTTCAAGTGTTGCGGGAAATCTCTGTTCTATGACTTTAATCACTGGTTCATTCAAAGAAAGGGACCATCCAAAATTGCCTCTTACTATTTTTTCAAGCCAATTTCCGTACTTCACCATGAAATTTTTCTTTAACCCGTACTTTTCGATGAGTTTTTCGACGTTCGCACCCTGAAGTTGTCTTGGATCTTGAACGTAAGCGCTGAGCAATTGATATGGTGATAAGAACGACGTGAAAAAGAATATCAAAAATGTGAGCCCCAAAAGTGTAACTGGTAAAAGGAGAAGCCTTCTAATTATGAAGCTTATCAAGTGAAACACCGTCCTCTCTTCAAAATGGAATAAAAGCTTTTAATGCGATGCAACGTTATTTTACCAGATATCGTGAAAAATGCTAAGCAGAATATTCAATCCCATTTTCTTTCCTCCTCACCAAAGTTCAAGAGTTTTTTCTGTATTTGTAAAATGAAAACTCTCCAAATTATAAATCTTCACATTGTTACATTTCAAGTTTTGAATCATGATGGAGATGTTGATTTTTAAAAAAAAGAAAAGGGCAAGAAACACAAGCCCTTTTCTTTAAAAAAACATGTATGCATTTTACACTTTCAAATCACTTGTAAAGAGAGTAGAAATCAATTCCAGGTCTCATTGGGTTGTAATACCATCCCTTTAGATCGCTGCGTTGAATATGAACAGCCAATGGTTGATCCAAGAACATGTATATGGCGTTATCATGGGCTATTTCGTTCATCTTCGTGTATATCTTAGCGCGTTCAGATTGATTGACCGTTTTCATCGACTGCATTAACAAAGCGCTCATGTTCTCTTTTGCCCATTTGACGTAGTTTTCTCCCAAAGTGGAGCCGTATGCACCGCTTGGAGAATAGAATGGCTGTTCGAAATCGTAAGGATCGGGATAATCGGCTGACCACCCCACAACAAAGAATGGTAACCTTCCATTGGCGTAGTCATCCAGGAAAGAAGACCAAAGTTCACTCACAACGTTTATGTGAAACTTGGGATTGATACGCCTTGCGTAGAATTTTATCATTTCACAGGCTGTTTGCCTTTGGTTATTTCCTGAATTGTAAACCAAAGTCATCGTGAATCCCTTTCTCCACAGTTCACCGTTGTAAGCTTTCTTGAAGTATTCAGTCGCTTTTGCAAGATTCTGAGAAAACGCCTTCGGATCGTTTGCATTGTAACCGAATAACCCTTTTGGAATAACACTGTTTGGAACTATGGCCTGTCCCATCCAGACTTGTCTTATGAACGCTTTGTAAGGGAAGAGATATTCAAATGCCAGCCTTACATCTTTATTTGAAAAGAAATCCGGTGGTATGCCTCTACCATCCAATTTTCCGCTTCCTATGTAACGATTACCACGGGCGTTAACGTTGAAATTGAATACACCCATGTCAATGCTAAGAACGGGAAGCCCCTTGGTAACTTCTATATTTGGAACATTTTCTATTTGTCTTATGTATTGGCGTGGAACGTATATGATATCCGCGTTTCCGCGCAAAAGATCTAATTTTCTCGTGGTGAACTCGGGGACCTTTTTGATGACACCATACTCAATCTTCGCCGGTCCGGCCCAATATTTGTCAAACCTTTTGAACACTATTTCCCTTCCTTTTGTCCATCTTTGAAGAACGAATGGGCCCGTACCGTTTTCAACGTCGTACAAAGGATCTTTTTCTCTCGTTGGATTGTGATACTTCCACCATGTATCGGCTTGCCCATTCCATCCACCTTTTGATTCCACCCAGCTTTGATCGAGAATCGATGATGTGGAAACACCGTGAGCCAATATGTAAAGGAATGGCGGGTAAGCGTGGGGCAAATGGATCACGACATCGTTTCCCTTAACTTCAAAATCTTTTGCCAAAAGGTTAAAGGCATCTATCAAAGCTTGTTTGTACTTCGAATTCTTTGGCGTTTTTGTACCTTCTACAAAAAGATCTGAAAACTTCTTCACTCCAGCAAGTTTTGCCGCCCATTGTTCAATGCTATCAACGTAGGCACCGTTAATTTCTGGAAGCAACGGTTCAGTAAGCATCCATGAAGGGCCACCTGCACGATCGAAGATAACGGCCCTTTCAAGGGAGTAAACAACGTCTTGAGGCGTTAACGTGTCTCCGTTATGAAAGTAAACCCCTTTTCGAATGTGGAAAACGTAAGTTCTTCCATTGTCAAGAATGGTTCCGTCAGCCTCGCTTGGAATGTTTGTGGAAATCATAGGTTTAAATTTAGAAATGCTGGAGCCATCGTACTGAATGAGGTTGTCGTACAGTTGCCAAATTGCTTCTCCAGAACCGGTATCGTAAGACCAGTCCGGATCTAACGTTGGAATCAATCCTATGGTTTCTTCCACAACCATGTTGGAAGCAGCAAAGGTAAACGCACTCACAACCAACACGAATGAAAGAAAAACCAACAAAGTTTTCTTCATGCTACCTTCCTCCTTCACCAAAAATTGTATTTTACGTTTCACGCAAAGCGTGAATTTCTAAGCTAAACGATTATAAAGCTTCACATCGTTACGTTTCAAGATTCGCATTTTGATGAAGATGTTGAAATTAACCAAAAAGAAAAGGACCGGAAACCCGATCCTTTTCTTTTTTAATACTGGTTGTTTTTATTTCTATTATTTGTAAAGAGAGTAGAAATCAATTCCAGGTCTCATAGCGTTGTAGTACCACCCTTTAAGATCGGAACGCATTACAACGTGACCCAACGGCTGAGCAGTCCAAATCGCGTATCCTATATCGTAAGCCTTCTGATTGAGCTCTTCGTATATCTTAGCGCGCTTTGCTGGATCCGTTGTCTTCATGGATTCGTTTATCAAAGCGTCCATATTCTTCTTTGCCCACGCAACGTAGTTCTTTCCAAGCGTGCTTCCATAGGCGCCAGCTGAACCGTAGTAGGGCTGCGCGAAGTCATATGGATCCGGATAGTCGGCGAGCCATCCAAGCGCGAACAACGGAAGTTTCCCAGCCAAATAGTCATCCAGGAATGAAGCCCACAATTCGGATTTTATCTGAATGTTGAATTTAGGATTTATCCTTCTGGCAAATGCCCTGATCATTTCACATGCCGTTCTCCTTGCAACGTTACCGGAATTGTAAACGATTGTCATCGTAAAGCCTTTCTTCCAAAGTTCGCCATTGTAAGCTTTCTTGAAGTATTCGGTCGCTTTTGCGAGATCCTGGCGATAGGTTGGCGGAACGTTCGCATTGTAACCAAGCATACCTTTTGGTATACAACCATTAGGAATGATCGCCTGACCATTAAGAACTTGTTTTATGTACGTTTTGTACGGGAAGAGGTAAATGAACGCTTTCCTTACGTCTTCGTTAGAGAAGAAGTCAGCCGGAATTCCCTTTCCATCCAATTTTCCGCTTCCAATATATGGATTTCCCTTCGCGTTGACATTCCAGTTGAAGAAGATATCATCTATGACCAATTCGGGAAGTCCCTTCACGATCTTAACACCAGGAAGATTCTCAACTTGACTCATATATTGTTGAGGAACCGCAATTATATCAGCGTTTCCCTGCATGAGATCGAGTTTTCTTGTAGTGAATTCGTTAACCCTCTTTATAATTCCGTACTCGATCTTCGCTGGTCCATCCCAGTAATGATCAAATCTCTTGAAAACGATTTCCCTACCCTTTGTCCATCTTTCAAGGGTGAAAGGTCCACTTCCGTCTTCAATTGAGTAAAGAGGATCTTTTTCTCTCGTTGGGTTATGGTATTTCCACCAATCGTTCGCTTTTCCATCCCACGCGCCATTTTCAATTGCCCACTTTTTGTCAACAATTGCGCTCCAGTTTGCACCGTGAGCGAGGATGTAAAGGAATGGAGGATAAGCGTGTGGAAGATGGATGATCAAGTCGTTACCTTTGATTTCAAAATCCTTATCGAGCATGTTGAACGCGTCGATAAGAGCTTGTTTGTATTTAGCGTTCTTAGGAGTTTTCGTTCCTTTGATGAAGAGATCGGAGTAGCTCTTTACTCCAGCGAGCTTTGCGGCCCACTGCTCAATGCTGTCAACGTAAGCACCGTTGATCTCTTTCAACAAAGGTTCCGCCAACATCCACGTTGGTCCTCCGGATCTATCGAATATTATAACTCTTTCAAAAGAGTATTTCACGTCTTCTGGAGTCAAAATGTCACCGTTGTGGAAGAAAACGCCCTGGCGGATGTGGAAGATATACGTCTTGCCATTGTCAAGGATGGTTCCATCTTTTTCGCTTGGAACATTCGTAGAAATCATTGGCGCGAATTCTTTCAACGAAGATCCCTTGTACTGAATAAGATTGTCGTAAAGTTGCCATATGGCTTCACCAGATGCCGTGTCATAAGACCAGGCTGGATCCAGAGTGGCAATGGTACCGATTGTCTCTTCGACAACGGTCGTTGCCATTCCAATCGCCGCTCCAATAAGGAGCACCGCTGCTAGCACTATCAACACTTTTTTCATCTGAGTATTACCCCCTTTTATAAATTTACTTTTCTCCCTTGCAAATTGTATAAGGCGAACTTAATTTTTTCACACACGTAAGGGAGTTTGTTGATACAAATGCAATTATATCCCAAAAAAAAGTACATGTCAAGAAATTTATTAACATTCACTTTTTTTCTTCTTAATAAGCTCAAATTTTATTAAATGCATGGTAAAATATAGTGAGCATCAATATCAATATCTAAAATTAGGAGGAAAGGAAAGATGATAAAGAAAACTCGTATCATGACCCCAGGTCCAACACCGGTACCGGTAGAGGTGTTGTTGGAAGGGGCTAAAGAAACGATAGCTCACCGCACGCCAGAATTTAAGAAAATGTTAAAAGACGCTTCCGAAAAACTGAAAAGCGTTTTCCGAACCGACGAGCATGTTTTCATTTTGTCTTCTTCTGGAACTGGCGCGTTAGAAACGGCCGTTGCGAACACGGTAAGCCCGGAGGATAAAGTTATAACCGTTGTTGGTGGTAAATTCGGAGAAAGATGGGCTGAGTTGTGTCAAGCGTATGGTGCGAATATGGTAAAAATCGAAGTGGAATGGGGAGAACTCGCCGAACCCATGCAAATAGAAAAGGCTTTGAATGAAAACCCAGACACAAAAGTTGTCTTCACAACGTTAAGTGAAACTTCAACCGGTGTGGTTTACGATATCAAGGCATTTGCCGAAATAGTCAAAAAAACCGATGCGATTTTAGTTGTTGACGCGGTAAGTGGCCTCATAGCTGAACCTCTCGAAATGGCCGAATGGGGAGTTGATATAGCCGTTGCCGGATCACAGAAAGCTTTTATGATGCCTCCCGGTCTGGCTTTTGTCGCCGTCAATGGCGAAAAAGCGTGGAAAAGAATTGAAGAAAGCAATTCCCCACGATATTATTTCGACTTAAGAGCGTATAAGAAGAAATATCCAGATACTCCTTACACGGGTGCCGTAAACCTTGTTTATCAGTTAAACAAAGCTTTGGATATGATCGAAAACGAAGGCATGGAAAACATCTGGAAAAGGCACGCACTCTTTGCCGAAGCTATGAGAAATGGAGTAAAAGCCATAGGGCTCGAATTGTTGCCTAAAAAACCCGGAAATGTTTTAACTGCTGTTAAAATTCCAGAAGGCATAGATGGAGGAGAATTTTTGAAAGTTGCCCGTGAAAAATACGGAATGTACTTTTCAGGCGGACAAGGAAAATTGACCGGTAAAATATTCAGGGCTTCTAACCTGGGTTACGTTGACAGACTGGATATGATATCGGCTATGGCGGTTATAGAAATGGTGCTAAGTGATCTTGGAAAAAAGGTACCTATCGGAGCCGGTGTAAAGGCAGTTGAAGAAACTCTTATCAGAGGTGAAAGATAAAATGGCAAGAATTTTAATAAACGATCCTCTCGCAAAAGAGGCAGTTGACATTTTGAAAAATGCGGGTTTTGATATAGATGAAAAAGAATATTCCAAAGAAGAATTGATTGAAAAGATAAAAGAATACGATGGAATAATAGTTAGAAGCGCGACAAAAGTTACTAAAGAAATCATCGAAGCTGCCGATAAATTGAAAGTTATTGGAAGAGCCGGAGTTGGCCTCGATAATATTGATTTGAAAAGCGCAAAAGAAAAAGGCATAAAAGTTTTAAACACCCCAACCGCCAACTCTATAAGTGTTGCGGAGCTTGTCTTCGCTTTTATGATCTCGTTGAGTCGTCACGTTGTAAGAGGCACAACAGGGTTAAAGGAAGGAAAATGGGAAAAGAAAGCTTTAAAGGGAGTTGAACTTTTCGAAAAAACGCTGGGAATAATAGGATTTGGCCATATAGGAAAAGAGGTTGCCAAGCGCGCGCTGGCATTTGGAATGAAGGTGATAACCTACGATGTTATAAAAAACGATGGCGGATTGCCCGTAAAATTTGTAGAACTGGATGAATTGCTTAAGAATTCCGATTACGTAACCGTTCACTTGCCTTTACTGGAGTCAACGCGGCATTTGATAACGGCAGAGAAATTTTCTATGATGAAGCCAACCGCTTTCTTTATTCACGCCGCGCGGGGTGGAATAGTTGATGATAAGGCACTGTACGAAGCTTTAAAAGATGGAAAGATAGCCGGCGCGGCGTTGGACGTATTTGAAAGTGAACCACCTGATGAGGAAGAAATGAAACTTTTGAAACTCCCCAATGTTATAGGCACCCCGCACGTTGGAGCGTCCACCGTAGAAGCGCAAAGAAGAGTGGGGTTGGAAATAGCAAACAAAATTGTCGACTTTTTCCGTGAGGAGGAAGAGTAGCCGGATAAATCAGAGATTGAAAGCGTAGAAAGGAGATGCGTAAAATGGGTATTGCAGAAGAAATACTGAAAAAAGCTGAAGAGTACAGAGAGGAGGTAGCACAGTTTTTAAGGGACATCGTTGCCATTCCCAGCTATTCCGGCCAGGAAAAAGAAGTCGTTGACAGAATAGCCGAAGAGATGAGAAAGGTGGGATTTGACGAGGTAAAGATCGACGGACTTGGAAACGTGTTTGGAAGAATAGGAAACGGGAAACCCGTTGTCGCTATGGACGCTCATATAGACGTTGTCGGTGTGGGAGATCCTACCCAGTGGAAACATGATCCATTTAAAGGTAAGGTAGAAAATGGAATAATTTACGGTAGAGGTGCTGGAGATCAGAAAGCTGGCATGGCTTCGATGGTTTACGCTGGAAAGATAATAAAAGATCTTCATTTGGAAGGGGATTACACATTCTACGTTGTTGGCTCAGTTATGGAAGAAGCGTGCGATGGCCTTCCATGGCAGTATATAGTCGAAGAAGACAAGTTCAGACCGGATTACGTTGTGATCACAGAACCCACGAATCTCAACATTTACAGGGGACACAGAGGAAGGATAGAAGTGAAGATCAGAACAAAGGGAAGATCGGCACACGCCGCAATGCCTGAAATGGGAGATAACGCCATTTACAAGATGGCAAGAATAGTTCTTGGAATAGAAAAGTTGAACAATGAACTTAAGCCAGATCCGTTCTTAGGAAAAGGCACCGCTGTTGTTTCTCAGATTTTCTTCAAGTCTCCTTCTGAAAACGCCGTCGCCGACGAGTGCACCATTCACATAGACAGAAGATTGACAAAAGGTGAAACGAAAGAGAGCGCAATCGCGGAATTCGAAAAAGTCATAAAAGATGCCGGCGTAGAGGCGGAAATTTTGGAACAGACTTACGAAGGGCATGCCTATACTGGAGCGACTTATTCATCTGAAAAGTACTTCAGAACGTGGGTAATGGAAGAAGATTCTCCAATAGTCCAAACGGCCGTTGAAACTTACAAAGAACTTTTTAAATCCGAGCCAAAAGTTGACAAATGGAATTTTTCCACCAACGGTGTGGTAACGGCTGGCCTTTATGGAATACCAACCGTGGGATTCGGTCCTGCCAACGAGATATACGCGCACGGTCCAGACGATCAAGCTCCAATTGATCATCTTGTAAAGGCAGCTGCATTCTACGCCAATTTCATGCAGGTCATATCTAAGAAAAAATGAGAAAGGAGAATTCGATATGAGTTCATTGTTAAGAGGAAAAGATTTCATCACAACTCAAGATTTCACCAAAGAAGAAATTGATCTTTTTATAGAAACGGCGTTCGATCTTAAGAAAAAACTCGCACGTGGTGAGATACACCCACTTCTCGCGTACAAAACCCTTTACATGATCTTTTACGATGAATCTACGCGAACGAGAAATGCCGCGGAGACGGGTATTACCCAGCTTGGAGGTCATGGTATATTCCTTTCACCAGACAAAATGCAAGCTCATCATGGTGAAACGCCATCGGACACTGCAAAGGTTCTTACACGCTTTGGTGACGGAATTGCCATAAGGCATTGCCAGTTTGGCGTTGGAAACAAGTACCTCAACGATATAGCTGAAAGTGCCGACATTCCGGTTATAAATTTGCAAGATGATAAATATCATCCTACCCAGATTCTCGCTGATTTGATGACCATAGAGGAAAGATTTGGAAAGGATTTGAGACATATAAAAGTTGGGATAAGTTGGGCTTACGCCGAAAGCCATCTGAAACCCCTTTCCGTTCCGCAATCTCAAATTCTTCTCTTCCCAAGATACGGCATGGACGTTACGTTGGCTTATCCAGAAGGATTTGATTTGATGCCCGAGATAGTTGAACAAGCCAAGAAAAACGCTGAAGCCGGTGGCGGAAGCTTGAAGATCACACATGATATGGATGAGGCGTTTGTAGATGCCGACATAGTAATTCCAAAATCTTGGGGAGGATTCTACACCATTGACAATCCTATGGAAGCGGAAGAAAGAAAAGAAGAGATAATGGAAAAGGTAAGGCAACATAAAGACTGGATATGCGACGAAAGAAGAATGAGTCTCACTAAAAAACATTCCGTTTACATGCACGCTTTACCTGCCGACAGGGGAAGAGAAGTCGTGGACTCCGTTATAGATGGACCGCATTCCATAGTTTGGGATGAAGCCGAAAATAGGCTTCATACTATGAAAGCCATAATGGCTCTGGTTATGGGAGGTCGACCTTGAACGACGTTGGAATCATCGGCGGAACTGTCTGTGATGGTTTTAACACTTACAAAGCAAATGTTTACGTGAAGGATGGAAAGATCTCTGCCGTGTCGGATGAAAAGCTCGACGCGGCAGAGTTTTACAACGCTGAAGGATGTTACGTAATACCCGGCTTGATAGATCCACACGTGCATTTTGCTTTAAACCTCGGTAAATACACTTCTGCCGATGACTTTGAATCCGGTTCAATAGGCGCGGCTTTTGGTGGAGTCACAACGTACATAGATTTTTTAGATCCAATAACCGACTACGAAGAACTTGAAAAAGCCTTTGATAAACGTATGAAATTGGCTTCTTCTTCCCATGTTGATTACTCTTTTCACACGACCATCGCCCACCCAACTTTTTCTGTGGAAAAATTACTTAAAAAATCTCTGGAGTTGGGTATAAACAGCGTCAAGAGTTTTACCACTTACAGTTCTTCTAATAGAATGACAAGAGACGGATACATTTTTGAGTTGCTCAAAGAAAGCTCAAAAATTGGAATGGTGGCAACCTTTCATGCGGAAAATGATGATTTAATTCTCGAAGCTATGAAAAACGATAAAACTCACAAAGCCAATAATTTGCCAAAATACCATTCCTTCGAGGCTGAAGCCGAGGCAGTTTCAAGAATTGCAACCTTCGCACGCCTTACCAAAGGACAAGCGTACGTAGTTCACAATTCAAGCGGACGTTCTGTGGAACTTCTAAAAAATTCCGGAATACCATCCAACCTAAGGCTCGAAACCTGTCCACAGTACTTCGTTTTTGATGACACCAAATACGAAAACGATGAATCCGCTGCTCTCCATGCGCTGGTTCCCCCATTACGCTCGAAAGCGGATGTTGAATTGATGAAAGAACACTTTAAAGATGGCGTATTTTACACTATTGGAACCGATCATTGTCCTTTTAAAAAGAACGAAAAATTGGAAAATATAGAAAATTACGATCTAATGCCGAATGGCATAGGAGGAGTAGAACTTTCCTTTACCGTTTTTTATAATCTTTTTGTGGAAAACAATTTGATACCCTTTGAAAGGCTTGTGAAAATGCAAAGCTACAATGTGGCCGAAACTTTTGGGCTTAAAAACAAGGGAAAAATGATTCCCGGTTGCGATGCCGATATATCTATATTCGATCCGAATAAAAAATGGACTGTTGACGTTGAGACACTTCACACAAAGGCTGATTACACTCCTTATAAGGAAATGAAATTAAAGGGAAAATTCGTTTCAACGCTTGTAAGGGGAGAATTCGTGGTAAAAGATGAGAAATTCAATGAAAACAGTAAAGGCAAATTTGTGAGAAGGGGGCCCGTATTTTGGCATACGCGATAGGAAATGGAAGGATATTTACCGGTAATTCTTTGATCGAAAATGGAGTCATATTGATTGAAAATGGGAAAATAAGTGAAGTTTCAGATGTGAAGAATTTTAGCGGCAATTTGGATGTGGATGTTAAGGGTGCTTTAATCATGCCAGCGTGGGTTAACGCACACACCCATGTGTATTCAACACTTGCAAGGGGAATGAGCGTTGAATTCCATCCTTACACCTTTACACAATTGTTGAAACAGCTTTGGTGGCGCTTGGATAGAGCACTTACAAAAGAAGAAATTGAAATAAGCGCAATGGTAGCCGCTGCGGAATTCATTCATAATGGGGTGGCGACCATTTTTGATCACCATTCCAGTCCTTCTTACCTTAAAGGATCTTTGGAGATATTGAAAAGTTCCATCGTTGATAAGGCTGGAATGAGAGGGATTTTTTGCTATGAAGTTAGCGATCGTGATGGAATTCAAAACGAAGCTATAGAAGAAAATAAGGATTTTTACAACAGATATAAGCAAAGTCACGTTGCTTCAGGCATGATGGGACTTCATGCGGCTTTCACGTTAAGTGATGAAACGCTTAAAAGTGTTTCTAAAATAAGCGAAGAGATGCCAATCCATGTTCATGTGGCCGAGGGAATTGAAGACGAATTGAATTCTTTAAACAATTTCAACATGAAAATAATAGAAAGGCTTGATAAGTTCAATCTGTTGAACGAGAAATCAATCTATGCCCATTGTATTCACGTAGATGATGAAGAAATAAAAAGTATAGCCGAAAGTGGTGGCACTATAGCCGTGAACATTCAATCCAACATGAACAACGCCGTGGGCATTCCAAACGTAAATAAATTTATTTCCAACGGAGCAAAAGTTGCCATTGGAAATGATGGTTTTGGTTTTTCTCCCGCCTTTGGAATCCGATTGTTGGCACTTTCTCAAAAGCACATTTATGAAAAACCCACAGCGTTTTCTTCAAAAAAAGTTTGGGATCTCGTTAAAAATTCTTACGAACTCGCAGAAAAACACTTAGGTGAAAATTTTGGGAGTATAAAAAGAGGCGCCGCGGCAGATTTGATGATTTTAGACTACGATCCTCCAACTCCCATGACAATAGATAATTTTTACGATCATCTCTTTTTTGGTGTAACGGAAGCAAAGGTAAGATCACTTTACGTAAACGGAAAAGCTTTAATGGAAGATGGGATCATAAAAACTTTTGATGAGTCAGAAATAAGAAAAGAATCGAGAAAGATAGCCGAAAAGCTTTGGAATAGGCTGTAATCTGGAGGTGAAAATATGGATCTTTCAACAGAAATATTGGGAATTGAATTTAAAAATCCATTATTGCCAGCTGCAGGACCTTTAACTGGTGATGATAAGAAGATGAAATACATAGCTTCGCTTGGGGTTGGAGGTATGGTAACCAAAACCATTTCAACCGAAGCCGCCAAAGTACCACGTCCATGTATAGTGGCTACCAAAGATTACGTTGTAAACGCTGAACTTTGGTCTGAATATGGACCGGATAAGTGGATAAACGAATTCCTGCCTGGTATCCAAGATTTAGACATGCCAAAGATAATAAGCATCGGTTACACAAAGGAACAAGTGGAATGGCTTGTTCCAAGGTTAAAAGATTTTGGAGACGCATTCGAAATTTCAACACATTACGTTGGAAAAGATTTAAGTCCAATTGCAGAAGTGGCGAAAACGGCCTCTAAACTCGCGGGAAAGCCAGTTTTCATGAAAGTAAGCCCCCATATGCCCGATCCAGTGGAATTTGCTAAAGTCGTAACCGAGGCTGGCGCGGCAGGCGTAGTTGCGGTTAATTCGTTGGGACCAGCCTATTACGTTGATCCTAAAACTGGAAATTCTCCTTTGGGGTCAGAAAATAGATATGGATGGATTTCCGGACCTGTTATAAAACCATTAGCTTTATCGATAGTTCAGAGAATAAGGCAAGCTTTAGACATACCGGTAATAGGTGTCGGTGGTGTTAAAACTGCGGAAGACGTCGTGGAGTTTTTGGAAGTTGGCGCTTGTGCTGTAGGAATGCTTTCCTCTGCTTTGATTTTTGGAAAAGCGCAGTATAAAAGAATAGTCGATGGCTTGGAAGAAGCCTTAAGAAAACGGGGATATTCCTCAGTAAAAGATGCAATAGGTAAAAAATTGGAAGTTAAGCACGCAGAATTTGTGGTTAACAATCCTAAAATCGATCCAGAAAAATGCACACTTTGTAAGCTTTGTGAATACGTGTGTCCTTACTTTGCCATAAAAGTTACCGATCACGTTGAAGTGGATCCAAATGCTTGCTTCGGATGTGGATTATGCGAATCGAGATGTCCAACATCTGCCATAAGCGGGGTGCTAAAAAAATGAGCTACAAACTCAGATGTATCCATTGTGGAAAAACATACGAGCCAAGTGAAGTTCTCTACACGTGTCCCTCTTGTGGACCACGTCTGGGAACTCTAGAAGTCGTGTACGACTCTTTACCAACAAAAAAGGATTTTGACTTAGAACACAAAGGTATATGGGCATTTTCCGACTTTTTACCGGTTAAGAAAGAGCACTTTGAAGTTCCACTCTTGGTTGGAAATACACCACTTTACGAAAAAAAAGAATTGGCAAAAGAGATGGGCCTTGCAAATCTTTACATAAAAGACGATGGAAGAAATCCCACGGCTTCTTATAAAGATAGGGCAAGCGCAATGGCAATAGCGAAAGCCAAAGAACTTGGTTACAACACCATATACTGTGCATCTACGGGAAATGCGGCTTCTTCATTGGCGGGTTTAACCGCCGCATCTGGCATGAAAAGCGTTATCTTTGTTCCAAAAGCGGCACCACAGGCGAAGATAACCCAATTGCTTGTTTATGGTGCGACCGTTATAGCCGTCGATGGAAGTTATGACGAGGCATTTGATCTTTCTCTTGAAGTTGGGCAAGAATTCGGGTGGTACTGCAGAAATTCTGCCATAAATCCATATTTGTTAGAAGGAAAGAAAACCGGTGCCATGGAAGCAGCGTATCAGCTTGGTTGGGAAATTCCAGATGTGGCTATGGTTTCGGTTGGAGACGGAACGGTTGTGAGCTCAATATACAAAGGTTTTAAGGATTTAAAAGATGCAGGCATAACAGACAAAATTCCTGTGATAATAGGAGTTCAAGCTGAAGGCGCTAATGCCGTAATGCGAACATTCGAATCTGGAATATACGACAAGCCGCAAGACATGCAAGCTTCTTCAATGGCTGATAGCATCTCGGTGGGAAAACCAAGAGACGTTTTAAAAGCGTGTAAATACGTTAAAGCTTCTGGAGGAAAGTTTATATCAGTTAGCGATGAAGAAATTGGAAGGGCAATAGTTGAAATGGCAAGAAAAACAGGTGTCTTTGCCGAACCTGCTGGTGCCACCACTTATGCTGGCTTAAAGAAAATAAGCAAGGAATTAGCCGGAATGAGTGTGATACTTTTCATAACCGGCAACGGTTTGAAAGATATAAATTCCGTGAAAAATTACGTTGGCCAGGTTCACGTCGTAAAACCAGACTTAAAAGCTGCCAAGGAGGTATTGAAAGATGCTGGTGCGATTTAAATTAAATGGCGAAGAAGTGGAAGCTGAAGCTCAAGATGATGAAAGAGCTTTAGACTTTTTAAGAAGGCTTGGAATGAAAAGCGTAAAAGAAGGATGCGGAGAAGGGGAATGTGGAGCGTGCACAATAATAGTCAACGGCAGAAATGTTGTGTCGTGTCTTATGCTTGCACCAGAATTGGACGGAACAGAAACATGGACGACCGAAGGACTTTCTAAAAACGGCGAACTCGATCCAGTTCAAAAGGCATTTGTAGATTTAGGAGCCATCCAATGTGGATTTTGTACGCCGGGAATGGTAATGTCGGCAAAGGCTCTGTTAGACAAGAATCCCAATCCAACTGAAGAAGAAATAAAGAAAGGTATGGAAGGAAATCTCTGCAGGTGTACTGGCTATTTTAAAATAGTAGATGCAGTCAAAAAGGCGGCGAAAGAGAAGAATTGATATGCATTGCCATGCTTGCAGCCGGAATGTCAAGAAGATTCGGAAAGCAAAAGCTGGAATACCCCTACAATGGAAAACCTATTCTTCAATGGACTTTGGATAAAGTGAGAAACTATAATGTAAGAAAGCTTTTGATATTCTCAAAAGAATTGGATCTTTCGAGATTCGATTTAAAAGATTTTGAAATCGTTGAGAACAAGGCACCACAAAACGGGCTTTCTTCATCCGTAAAATTGGCTATTTCTAGGTGCATGAAGAGCAAAGGCGTGCTTTTTTTCCTGGGTGATATGCCCGAGATAAAGCTCGAAAGTATTGAAAAAACCATTTTACTTGGGGAAAAAAATCTTATAGCATTTCCGAATTTTAATGGAATAAAGGGATTTCCAGTTTTTCTGCCTTCAAAGTATTTCTCTGAAGCGCTAAAAATAAGTGGAGACGTTGGATTGAGAAAATTAATAAAAGCTCACATGAATGATGTTGCATCTTTTGAGGACGATTGGAGTTGCGTTTTCGATGTGGATACGGTAAAAGATTTAAAAGACGCGAATGAACGTTGAAATATGGAAGGGAGGCATTGAAAAAAGTGGATTACACTTTTGTAGCCCCAAAAAGTGAAGAAGAGCTTTTAAAAGAAATGAAGGATGAAGGAACTTACCTCATGAGTGGCGGAACGGATTTGCTTGTTAAAATAAGAATAGGAAAGGTGAAGCCAAAGAAAATAGTGAGTCTTTCTAAAATACCTTCTTTTAAGTTCATAAGAGAAAATAGTGAAGAATTGATAGTTGGAGCAACCGTGACTCATGCTGAGCTCTTGGAGTACAAAGCGCTAAAAAAAGAATTTCCAATACTCTTTGATGCAATGTACACCATAGGTTCACCTCAAATAAGAAACAGAGGCACACTTGCGGGAAATGTTATAAACGCTTCTCCGGCAGGAGATGGACTTTTGGCTTTGTATTTGTTGGAAGCCAAAATAGAACTTTCAAACGGTAAAATCGTTGAAATAGAAGATTTTGTAACTGGCCCATCAAAAACAGCGCTAAAAAAAGGAGAATACGTCAGAGCCATTCACATTCCAAAATCGAAGTGGGACATACATTACTTTGAAAAGGTTGGGCAACGTAATGCCATGACGATTTCAATTGTAAGCGCTGGCTGGCTGATCAAATGCGAAAACGATAAAATCAAAGAAATGAGAATAGCGTTTGGTTCGGTTGCGCCAACGGTCATAAGGTTAAGAGACGTTGAAGAATTTGCGAAAGGAAAGAAGATAACCAAAGAATTCGTCGATGAAATTTCCAAAATGGTAAAAAACGATGTTAAGCCAATAGATGATGTAAGGGCCAGTGCTCAGTACAGGCAAAAATTATCTTCAAATATTGTTTATCGAATGATCGAGGAGGGAATCAAATGTTAAGTGGATTGAAGGAGTATTTAAAACCGCAAACGCTTGAAGAAGCGTATGAAATGGCGCAGGTTGACAACTCAATTTACGTGAGTGGCGGTTTAATGGTTGCGGCTTTGAAAAGTTCAAGAATAGAAAGAATTGTTGATTTGAAAAACATAGGATTGAATGAAGTTGAAAATGGAGAATTTGTAAAGATAGGCGCAAATGTGAAGTTGTCAGAATTCATGCGCAATCCGCTGCTTTCTGAGTTTGGGAATGGTTTTTTCAAAAATATGATGAAAGAAGTTGGAAGCACACAAATAAGAAATATGGCAACTGTTGGTGGCTCAGTTGCTTTTAGATTGGGATGGTCTGACGTTATAACGGCCCTAATGGTTGCAAACGCCGATGTGGAAATATTCAACGGAAAATTAAATAAAATGACGTTAGAAGACTATTTGAATATGAAAAGGGGAAAAGAAATAGTAACAGCGGTTTACCTTCCAAAGGAAGAAAGGCTTATGGCCTTCGAAAAATTCGCAAAGTCCACTTTTGATATTGCTACCATTAACGTTGGGGTAAGCCTTACTTTAAAGGATGGAAGGATATTTAACCCGATCGTAGCTGTCGGATCACGACCCATGATCTCTGAAAGAATAAGAGATGTTGAAGATATTCTAAAAGAAAAAGAATTGTCTACTACTGTAATAGATGAAGCAGTTTCAAAGATGAAAAACGTTGTGAAAGTGGGAAATGATGTAAGGGCAACAGCCGAGTACAGAAGGGCTTTGGCTGGTTCTCTTTTGAAAAAATGTATGAGGAGGATCGAAGATGAAAGTCACGTTTAAAGTAAACGGAAAATCTCACACCGTTGATATAGACCCGGGAGAATTTCTTCTTGAAACGTTGAGAAAACTTGGTTATAAAAGTGTAAAACATGGTTGCGACACGGCAAGCTGCGGAGCGTGTTCCGTCCAGCTAGATGGAAATCCAGTGCTTTCATGCAGAACTTTTACCGCAGCCGTAGATGGACACGAAATAAAAACAGTTGAAGCTTTTTCAAATAACGACGGTCTTTCTGATATTCAACTCGCCCTTTTAAAAGAGGGAGCCGTCCAATGTGGCTTTTGCGTACCAGGCTTGGTAGTGACGGCTGACGCTTTACTTAGAGAGAATCCCAACCCCACGGAAGAAGATGTTAAAGAATACTTAAACGGCAATTTGTGTAGATGCACTGGATATGAAAGTCAAACAAGGGCAATAGTGAAATTGGCCAAAGAAAGAAGAAGTGGAGGCGAATGAGTATGGAAGTAAAAGCCCCTAAAAAAGAAGTGAATAAAGAAGGTTTTAACGTTGTTGACAAGTCTGTGGATAAAGTTGATGGTTACGCTTTGGTTAGTGGTAAACCTGTTTTTACAGACGATTTTTATCCTCAAGACGCGTTAACCGTCAAGATATTGAGAAGCCCTCACGCTCACGCAATTATAAAGCATATAGACACGTCGAAAGCTGAAAGTCTTGAAGGAGTGGCCTGTGTTTTAACTTACAAAGACGTTCCACGTGTCGTCTACACCAGAGCGGGACAAGGTTTTCCAGAACCATCTCCATATGACACATTTGTTCTAGATAAAAAGGTAAGATACGTGGGTGACGCGGTTGCAATAGTTGCGGCTGAAAACGAAAAGATAGCTGAAGAGGCGCTTAAACTCATAAAGGTTGATTATGAAGTGTTGGATAGTGTTTTGGATTTCGAACACGCTGAAGACGAAGACGCTCCTATAATTCATGATGAGCCGGAAATAAGCGGGGCGTACGATCCAAAACACAACATAGCGAGCCATTATGAAATGGAAATCGGAAATGTAGATGAAGAGCTCTCAAAGTGCGATGTAACGTACGAAGGAACTTTTTACACTCCAAACCAATCTCATGCCATGATGGAACCACACGCGGCTTTTTCCTACTTAGATCCAAACGGCAGGCTTACAATCGTTACTTCCACACAAGTGCCTTTTCACGTCAGGAGAATAATAAAAAGAATATTTGGTGTAGAATCAAGGGTTATAAAGCCCAGAATAGGCGGGGGATTTGGAGGAAAACAGGCAGTCCATGTTGAAGCCTACGTAACGGCTGTTACCTTAAAAACAGGAAGACCCGCCAGATGTGTTTACACGAGGAAAGAAACTATGACAGCTTCTAATACACGCCATCAAATGAGATTCAAAGTTAGAGTTGGAGCTGACAAAAACGGAAAATTAAAAGTTATAGACCTTTGGGGATTGTCAAATACAGGTGCTTACGGCGAACATGCGCTTACAACCTTCATGGTTGCGGGATCGAAAACTCTTCCACTGTACAACAAAGTGAATGCCGTTAGGTTTGGCGGAGATGTCGTTTACACAAACACAGAACCGGCAGGGGCTTTTAGAGGATACGGTGCTCCGCAAGGAATGTTTGCCCTTGACAGTGCGCTGGATGAACTTGCCCACAAACTTGGAATGGATCCTGTGGAATTCAAGTTGAAAAACTCCATTCGTGAAGGCGAAACTTCACCAGTTTTCAAATACATGGGTGAAGGTCGAGAAGGCGTTGAACAAATAGTGGAAAGCTGTAAGATCGAAGAATGCGCTTTGGAAGGAGCGAAATTGTTCAACTGGTACGAAAAGAGAAAAAGGAAGAGAATAGAAGGAACAAAAGCGCACGGTTATGGCGTTGCTTTTGCGATGCAGGGATCTTCCATCGCAGCCATAGATATGGGCGGAGCCACCATAAAAATGAACGATGATGGAACGTTCAATTTGATGGTTGGAGCAACCGATTTGGGAACCGGAAGTGACACGATCTTGGCTCAAATAGCTGCAGAAGCTTTACATACAACTATGGATAAGATAATAGTTTACTCTTCTGACACGGATGTTACTCCATTTGATACCGGCGCGTACGCATCATCAACAACATACGTTTCTGGAAACGCCACGAAAAAAGCCGCAGAAAAAATGGCAAAAGAAATATTGAAGGCAGCTGCCGAAATAATGAAGGAAAACGTTGAAGATTTGTACTTAAAAGATGGAAAGGTTTTTTCTAAAAATGGAGATTCACTTACATATTCCGAAATTCAAACACGTCTCTTTTATACATTCAACCAGAGGCAATTAGAAGTCACAGAATCCTTTGTAAGCCAAGTTTCTCCACCTCCTTACATGGTTTCTTTTGCCGAAGTTGAAATAGATTTGGAAACCGGTAAAGTAGAAGTGGTAGATTTCTTGAATTACGTTGACTGCGGTACAACGATAAATCCTATCTTGGCAAAGGGGCAGGTCGAAGGCGCAACCGCCCAAGGCATAGGAATGGCACTTTACGAAGAACACATATGGGATAAAAACGGTAGGATGGTAACGGATGATTTCTTCACCTACAAAATTCCGGCAAGAGATGACATTAAAAACGTAAGGGTTTACTTCGCAAAAAGTTACGAACCAACAGGACCATTTGGAGCAAAGAGCGTTTCAGAAATAGGACTCGACACACCTGGACCAGCCATTGCCAACGCGATATACGACGCGGTGGGAATAAGAGTTCACAAGCTACCGATAAAATCTGAAGAGCTCTATTTTGAATTGGTGAAAAAAGGAATCGCGGCACTTTGAAGTTGTTATAGTATAATGATCTTATCCCTTCATTGGCGTATGAAACTATGAAGGGATAAGATCTATATGAAAGTAGGATAACGTATGAAGAAAATTGTTGCATGTATTGGAATTTTATTGATCATTCTTTTTGCTTACGTGAATGCTGAAACTTTGAAAGTTGTAATTGACAACAATTACCCTCCCTACTCTTTTCTGAATTCTTCAGGACAGGTGATGGGTATATGTGTTGATTTGTGGAAAAAATGGGAAGAAGTGACCGGAGTAAAAGTGCAACTTATCGCGGTTGACTGGGATAAAGCCATCCCAATGGTTGAAAGCGGAAAGGCCGATGTGGTGGATGAGATCTTTTACACAAAGCAAAGAGCACAAAAGTTGGATTACACTGAAGCGTACGATAAGATAAACACGACTGTTTTCTTTGATAAAAGACTTTCGGGAATCACTTCAAACTTAGAAACGTTAAAGGGATTTAGAGTTGGTGTAAAAAGTGGGGACTACGACGCCACTTACCTATTAAAACATGGAATTGACAAACTTTCCTACTATCCTTCCTATTCTCAATTGGTAAAGGCCGCGGTCGAAGGAAAAATACACATATTCGTAATGGACGAACCGTGTGGCTTCTACTACCTTTCTAAATTAAACGCTTTAGATAAATTCAAACACTCACAGCCTTTGTACACGTCCAACATTTATCGTGCCGTCAAAAAGGGAAATGTAAAGATTTTAGATTTAGTCCAGAATGGTTTCTCAAAAATCCCACCTTCTTACGTAAAAAAAACAATGAAAAAATGGAAGGGAAGCCTACAAAACCCTCCCGCCTGGGAAAATTTCAAGGTAATCGTTATAGCGGCCGTAATAATAGTGGCGCTTATGATAATATTCACGGTATGGAACAGATTGCTTGCGTTTGCCGTGAAAAAGAAGATAGAAGAGATAAAATTGGAAGCCCAACGAACTAAGCGGGAAAAAACGAAAGTTGCCGAACTTTCAGAAAATCTACGAGAAGTTACCGAACATCTTTACAAATTGAATGAGAAAATGTCAAAAATGACGAAATTGATTTCTGAACTTTCTCCTTTTTTAAACGAAAAAGAATTCGCAAAGGATGTTTTGAATGTTGCCCTTCAATTTGTACCTGAAGCGGATGGAGGGTCTTTTTCAATAGTTAAAAATGGAAAATGGGAGTTTTTAGCCGTTAGTGATAATTATGATTCCACAATATTAAACAATTTGGATTTAAAAGCCGAATGGATGTATAAAGTTGACAAATTGGAAGTTATAAATTACATACTCGTTAAAGATGAAGAGATCATCCCTTTTGAATTTGCCAAAAAGATAGCCGAGATTCCAAAGAAAAAAATCGTGAAATCGTTGGTCGTTCCAATAAAAATAAATGGAAAATACGCTGGAAATTTCTTTTTAGACGCTTTCGAAGACGTGGAATTTTCAGAAGAATCAAAATACATGATGGAAATTTTTGGAAAATTGGTGTCTTCATTTTTCACCATAAAAAGAGTTAACTCTTTGGAATTGGAACATCAAAAAGAGCTCTTGAAAAAGATAACAGATCTTCTGGAAGACAACAACCCGAAAAGCAGGGGTCATTCCGAAAGGGTTGGAATAATTACCTGTAAAATAGGGAAGAATTTGTCCTTAAACGATGAAGAAGTAGAAGACTTAAAATGGTGTGGTTTTATTCACGATATAGGCTTTGTTGGGGTAAAATCAGAATTGCAAACAAAACTTGATCTTTTTGAAGATGAAGTCGATCTGAAAAAAATGCATCCAATAATAGGAGAATTGATAATAGACACCTCCACACTTCCAAAAAGGTACAAAATTGCCATAAAACATCACCATGAAAACTACGATGGAAGCGGTTATCCGGATGGATTAAAAGGAGAAGAAATTCCTTTATTTTCCAGGATCATAGCCGTTGCAAATGCCTTTGATGAACTTGTGAAATTCAAGGGTATTTCACCAAAAGAAGCTGTTGAAGAAATAAAAAGAGAAAGTGGAAAAACATTCGATCCGGAAATCGTGAAGGCAGCTGTACCTGTCTTTGAAGATTTCATCTCAAAGTTAAGAAAAAAATGATAACAAGAGCCCCTTTCTTTTTCATCTTCTTGGGAAGTGTACTTGGTTCCCTTTTCTTTTCCGCCTTTCAATTTAAAATTTTAGGGCTTGCAATAGCGTGTGGAGCCATTTTGTATATTTTCTTCATCAGGACTAAGGGTCAATTGGTATTGGCGCTTTTTCTTTTTGCAATGGGATTGGTATGGCTTGAAAGCCCGTATAATTTTCCAAGCACTGATTTTTTTCTAATAGCAAAGGTGAGAAGTGTTTCAAGTCACGTGATCAAATTATCTTCTGTTCGTTTTTACAAGGACAAAAAATGGTGGAAGGGAAGGGATTCATACATCTTTCTCAATACTTATCAAAACAAAACAAGGCCACAAATTCAAAACACTTTTATGGCATTGGTAAAAAAAGATGGAAAAAGTTTAAGAGCAAAAGACGCTTTCTGGGTAAGTTTTGATACACCCATTGAAAAATTATACGATACGGGATCAAAAATCTCGCTATTTTTATACACAGAAATGAAAAAATACGTCTTTTCCGAAGCGGATACGGTCGCTTCGATATTTCTAGGAAGAAAAGATGTTTCTTATGAAGTAAGACAAACCTATAAAAATGGAGGCTATGCACACATTTTCGCGGTCTCCGGAATGCATGTTGGCTTCATATCATTCTTGACTTTGCTTATCATTTCTGAATTTCTTCCCTGGAATTTTTTCAAATACCCACTAACTTTCTTTTTTCTAACGTTCTACGGTTTTATGACCGGTTTTTCCATTCCGACGCTGCGCGCGATCTCTTTTTTTGGCCTTTACGCTCTTTTCAAACTCTTAGATAGGCCACAAGATTTTCTAAACGTCCTGGGATTGGTTGGTACAATAGAGGTTATCTTAGATCCATCGATAATCTTTGACGTCTCTTTTCAACTTTCCTATTCTGCTGTTACATCGATAGCCATTCTCTTTCCCATTTTGCCAAAGTTTCGTCCACGTTTGCTTTCCGATTCTTTTAACTTAACGGTAGCTGCAAATGTTGGAGTCGTGCCTTTTTTGATATTGAATTACGGAAAAATCTATCTTGCATCTTTTATCTTTAACATATCAATTGTTCCAATACTCACAGCGATAATACTTGAAGGAGCTTTTTTCTTTTCTCTCTTTTCACTTGTCGGATTTCATCTTGCAGAAAAGATAATTGGAGGAGGAATTTATCCATTTGCGAAGCTCTTAGACATTGTGGCTTATGTCACAGAAAAAATGCCACTTTCAGTCATTTCAGTAGGACCAAAAGTGGCCTTATTCTGGATTACTTTATCGAGTGCTGTATTGCTTTTTTCTTTGATTCTTTTTCTTCGCTTAAAGCCTGGCAACGAGGGCAAATACCGTAAAAATTCAACTGATGATCGACTATTTTAAAGCCGGTCTTCTCCTCAATCAGTTTTTCTAATTCTTCTAACAAATCTTCTTTGATTTCGTATATTCGTCCACATTTTGTACAAATAAGATGATGGTGCTGATGCGAATTTGGTTCTTTAACTTCGTACCTTTCCATACCGTCTCCAAAGTTCACTTTCGATAAAAATCCCATTTCTTTTAGCAAATCAACGGTCCTGTAAATCGTTGCTTTGCTTATGTGAGAATTTTTGTGCGAAAGCTTTTCATAAACTTCATCGGCCGTGAGATGTTCTCCCTGATTTTCAAGGAAAACGGAAAGTACCGCCTCTCTTTGGGAGGTGATGCGCAAATGACGCTTCTTAAGTTCATTCCTCAGTTTCTCATAAATTTTCATTTTTCTCACCTCTGTTAAATAATATCAACCACTTATTGAGTGTACCCGTAAATCTTTGCAATTAGTTTGTGATTTTCTTTATGATTTTTTTCTTTTTAAGTTAAGTTTTTTCACTCATCTCGTTTGTGAGTGCGATAAAGTAAAATTAAACGCTCCATCATTATAGATGGAGCGTTTAATTTTCAAAATTCAATCCAAATTGTCTCAAAAAAGCTTAATTTTCTTGATAAATCAGGTCATCGTACAAAAACTGCAATTTGTTTTTATGCTTTAACTCCTCTATCGAAAGAAATTCAAGGACCTTTCTCAAGTCTTCATCTCTTGCGCCTTTAAGAAGATTTTGATAGAATTGATGTGTCATATCCTCTCTTTTAATGGCAGCTATAAGTATATCTTGAATGTTAGATTTGGAATCTATTTTTGAAGGAAGTAGATAATCTCCAAGCTTCATATCTTGAATTTTGTCTATGACAAGGCCTTTCGCAACTTCATCAACACCTCGATTTATCATCTCTTCTATTCTTTTCTTGTGTTCTACCTCTTGTTCAGCCAAAGCTTTTAATTCTTCCTTCAAATGAGGTTGACTTACAAAATTCTGAGCATTTGTGTAAAAATTGTAAGAGCTCTCTTCGATCTTCTTGGCCGTTTCTAGCACTTCATCCACACTTTTAATCATGATTTTCCCTCCTTTTTGCTTCGCTACTTCAGCGTGATCTCCATCTTTACATTCTTCAAAATTATGGAGTTTTTGTCAATATTCATAATCAATTCTCCCGCCCATGCTTTTTCATTGGTAGAAGAATTGTAAAGGTAAACATTTCTGAAGACATTGAAAATCTTTTCTTTTGCCTTGTAAATAAAATTCCTTCCTTCAATGTGAATTTTCCCTTTTTGGATCACAACCGGGCTGCCTTCCCCACTGTACACATCATCTTTTGTATCAAAACTCAACGTGGAAGATTCGATTACAATATTTGAATTGCTTGCTTTGATGGTCATCGAAGCATTCCCACTTAACAATCCACTGTCTGAATTCAAATCGTAATTCATACTTTTTGCGGTAACCGTGGCATCTTTTAAAAGTACAACCACATTTCCCGTTGCGCTCGCGCTTTTCCACGTTACCTCTCCGGCGGCATCCTTCTCACCGGAAACATTTATGTGGGAAGCTATGATCGTGGTATCACCTATTATTATCTTACCATTTAATATCGTTGTTAATGTTCCGCCTATTTCGTAATTGGTTTCTCCGGCAATTATGTGCAAAATGCCGCCAAATGATGCTAAGGCTATAAAAATTGTAAAAAGTAGTAAAGACAGTGTAATTTTGTTCAATTATGGTGCCGCTTTACGGCTCCCTCCCTTCTCTGGTGTGTGCCGCAAGTATTATACCATACTCAAATCATTATGAACATTTTGTAAAGAAAAAGCGGTCATTTGCTCAGTGTGTTATAATTCCAATGTAAAAAAGCAAGGAGGTTTTTTAAATGAAAAAAGGCATACACCCGGAACTCCACGAGGTGATTGCAACCTGTGCTTGTGGAGCGCAATATAAAGTGCTTTCCACGAAGGAAAAGATAACTTTGGAAGTATGTTCTGCTTGTCATCCTTTTTACACAGGTAAGCGCACCAACATTATAGACAGCGAAGGCAGAGTGGAAAGGTTTAAAAGAAGATATTCGAAAAAATGACCCCCTGATGGAGGTCATTTTTTACAATGAAAGTTCTCCAGGCACTTTCGGAAAAAGTCTAGCTTCTTCCACATGTGACAGATTACAAACGAAGCGTGTAAGTCTTTCTATACCTATTCCACAGCCGGCAGAGGGAGGAATGCCTTTTTTTACCTCCTCAAGGTACCACCTCATAGATGAAAAATCATTTCCTTTGTACTCCATTCGTTTCACAATTCTATCGTATTCGTATTCTCTTTCGCCTCCAGATGATGCTTCGTTAAAGCCATAAGGGTACATTAAATCCATATCTAGCAGCGTTTTCCCGTTTTTATCGAGCTTATCGTAAAATTCTCTTTCGTCTATTGGAATATCTATGAGCCAAAAGGGTTCTGTAGCTTTTTCAGAAAGGATACTTTCAAAATCTTCACCATATTTTTCCAAAGCCTCAAGATATTTTACTTTTTTAAATGGAACTTCTGGGATTGAAAAATGAGGATTCATTTTCGCGATTAAGTCTCCAAATTTTCTTCCAAGCTCTTCAAAGGTGTAAACAAGCATCTCTTCAACCAAAGCCATAATATCTTCTCTTGTCGCATCACGCATTTCCAAATCGAGTTGCGTGAATTCTATAAGATGACGACCACTGTTTTTCTTCTCTTCTGTTTCCAAGCGTATGTTAGGCGAAAACGAAAAGATCCTCGGGTAAATTCTCATGGCAAGTTGTTTGTGAAATATCATAGATTTTGTTAAAGAATAACTTCCATTGTAGTACTTTATTTTTGCATCGAAAACAGAATGGTTTAATGGATCGGTTATTGGAGAAATTATGACTGGAAGAATTTCTATAAATCCCCTTTCTCTTAGAAACTTTCCCATCAAAAAGATCAATTCGCTGGAAATTTCCAAAACTTCTCTTTTCACTTTTAAACTTTTTTCCACACTTATCTCCATTTGAAACACCTCCTGAAAGAATTATCTTTTGGAACAGAATTTTAATAAAAAAAGCCGGTGACTTCTTTCTGTCACCGGTCTGATGGATTTTAAATTTAAGCTCAAAAACGCTTAACCCCATCGACCGATGTCGAAGGGGTTATTATTGTTAACGGTGTATATTAACGAATATTTTTTGATAGTTCTGTACATAAAATCACCTTTTGGTTTAAATATTTTTAAGATGATAACATAAAAAAATATAATTGTCAAGTTAACAAATCGCCTTCTAGTTCTTAACTTACATTGCGCATCATATTAGAAAAAATTAAAAAAGGAACTAAATCTCGCTTTTAAAGCAATCGTTAAAACAAATAAGCTTTACCATTTTGAAGTTCAAAGAAGTTGAGGGGGAGTTGAGAGGTATAGAAGTAACGAAAAAGCGGAATGTTCACAGACGAGTGCCTGAAATTTTTCATACAAACATGAATTTATCTTTTTCCCACATTTCGAACAACCATTTTGAACTCATTTCTTGCAAAGAAAAGAACCATAACACTTGCAATGAAAAACTCCAAAATGAGTTTGGGATACTCAGGTATATGATGAAGGTGAAATAGAAAAACGTACACGTACAAAATGGACGTTAAAACTGGAAGGATCGTTTTCACACTGAAAAGATGGAAAATTTTGTAATGATACTTTAAATCCACGGTAAGTGTTAACATCCAAAGTATTCCCACCACACTAGAAGATGCGGCTATTCCAGCTTGCTTAAAAGGGCTCATTAACCACCAGTCCATTATCGCGTTCAGCAAAATAAAAGGAATTGAAAGAAGTGACAATCTTAAAGTGCTCTTCTTTGCCATGTAAACGTTGCCGAGCATGCTATTCAAAGGAATTGTCAATATCATAATTGAATATCCTACCAAAGTTGTTGATGTGATAGCGGTTGAATTCACGTTGAAAGCTCCTCTTTGGTATATTATTTCGACTATCCAAGATGCTGCAACTATTGTAAACGCCGCTATAGGGGACAGCATTTTAATCACGGTCTCATTTAAAATTCTTGTTTTCCTTTCCAAAGCCTTATCATCCATCATCGCGGCACTTTCCGAAACGCTTGTAAATGAAGACGTTATAAGACCCGTCGAAGCCAATCCCGATATCATCGTAATTATTGAAAAAGAATATGTCAAAGCGGAAACGCTTCCAACGGGTAAGTACGCCGCAAACGATTTATCCACAATGCTGTTTATAGTTCCAACGGTTATAGAAAGAAAAAGTGGAGCCGCTAAATACAAAGCCCTCACCATTTGTCTTGTGAAAGGCTTTGAAAATGGGAAAAACGTCCATATTTTTTTACCAAACAAATAAGCAACAAATGCCATGGAAGCAGTTCCCGCTGTCCAGGCCACAGCGTAAGATGCCGCACCTATCTTCGAAGTCAAAAGCAAAAGAACCGGAATTGCGACAAGGTTAAAAGTAAAACTTGCCAATGAATACTGAAGAAACATTCTCTCAGCTCTTAAAAACGTTCCAAAAACATTTATCAATCCGGTAAAAAATGGAAGAATGGAAAATATTCTTAAGTAGCTATCGGCTAAAAGAAACGTTTTTTGTGGGAATTTAGGAGCAAATATCTTAACAAACAAGTCTGGAAAGAGGAAAAGCATCGCTCCGAAAACAAGTAGAAAAATAGAGATAAAACCAACTAAACTCCGAGCAAAAAATTTCGCCGATTCATCACCGTTCTTTTTCTTTTCTTCGAGATACATTGGAATGGCAATTGATGCAAATGAAGAAGAAATTATCATCGATAAAAATGCAGCTGGCTGTTGAGCGATCACAACGGCATCAAATCCACGACTCGTTCCAAAAAGCGAACTGGTGATCATCTGTCTTACAAGGCCAAGCAATTTGGAACCTAAAGTAAAAGCGGTAATCCATATGGCTCCAGCGGCAATTGTCTGTTTTGATTTAAAAATGTTAGAAAGTTTCGATTTTAAGTGTGCCAATGTGGAAAATCTCCCCTTATGGTTTACTCCTGTTGTGCATAAACGTCAGAAGAACATTTTTTGAGTCGTAAAATCGTTGCTTTAACGTACATGAATAGCGAACAATTATACAACACAAAAACAGACAAAGCGGACTCTCGGGGGAAAGTCCGCTTCATTAAAGATTGTTTAAGGGGGATAGGGGGGTATTTCACTACTTTAGACGCACTATTTTTAAATTGGTTCAAAAATTTTTTGGTTGCTTGAAATCATAAAGTGGTAAAATAGTACGTAATCCGAACTTAAGGGGTGAAAAAATGAAAGAGGTCTCAGCTAAAACACAATTAACTCTTTGCAGTTTGAATCATTTCACCATTGATTCTTACAGCGCAATGTTAAATCCTTTGCTTCCTTTAATAATGACGATTTTTTCTCTGAGTCAAGGAACAACTGCTTTTATTTCAGCAAGTTTAGGAGTTATAGCCGCTTTCGTCCAACCTTTTGGCGCTGCTTTGGGGGTCAAAATAGGAGAAAAGAGAATGCAAGTCATTAGTATTCTTTTGTCAGCCATATTCATTCCACTTATTGGAAGTACGAAAAGCTTGATCTTTCTCATTTCTTTTTTGATCCTCGGTAAAATTGGAAATGCCTTTTTTCATCCCAACGCGGCCGCTTTTGTTGGCAAAATAGGATTTAAAAAAAGTAACACCGCCATGTCTTTGTTCTCAATAGGTGGAACTTTAGCCGGTGCCGTTACACCTATTTTTATCGTGTGGTACGTGAAGATATTCGGAATGGGATCGATGTACCTCTTGATGCTTTACGGATTAGTCGTGGCCATTTTATCAATTTTTCTACTTCCAAGGTATAAAGAAAGCTTTGACAGGGTAAACCAGGAAAAAGGCTTTGGTTTAAGAGATTCAATTAAAGTCAAGGGTGTAAAAATCTTAATGACGGTTATCGTGTTACGCTCGTTAACACTCATGATGTTCTCTAATTTAATACCGCTTTACCTGAAACAGTTGAATTACTCGTTGGTTTGGGGGGGATATTTTTTAACACTTGCTACTTTGGCTGGAACACTTGGAAACTACACGGGTGCCATGCTTTCAGACAAGTGGGGAAGCAAAAAAGTAAACATGTTCTCACTTTTTCTCGCCTTTCCTTTTGGACTTTTAACGTTTTTAACAACGAATGTTTACCTGATGTTGGCAATGTACATATCAATGTCTTTCTTTTCATTTTTCACAATGGCATCCAATATCTCTTACATGCAAGGATTTTTGCCACACAGAAAAGGAATTGCATCTAGCCTTAGCATGGGAATATCGTGGGGAACATCCAGTTTGTTGTTTATGGGAATAAGTTTGACCATAAATTCTGTTGGGTTAAGAACAGTTTTACTTTTTGGGGCTTTTTCACTGCTTTTGGCAGGTCTTTTTTCTCTAAAATTACCTGGCGAAAGGAAAACGGGGGTTTAAATGAGGGTACGAGCTCAAAACTTAACGACAGGTTCGATAATTTCAAACATAATAAAGCTCTCCTGGCCGCTCGTACTTTCCAACTTAATTCAATCTCTATACAACATTGTTGATACTTTTTGGCTGGGAAAATTGGGCCCATTGGCTATAAACGCCCCAACTATTTCCTGGCCGGTCATATTCCTGGTGATCTCCTTCGCTGGTGGATTTGGGATGGCTGGGACTTCATTTGTTTCTCAACATCACGGGGCAAATGAAGAGGAAATGGTGGGAAAAGCTGTTGGTCAAACGCTTCTAATAATCGCATTTTTCTCTGTAATAATGAGCGTTAGCGGTTTTTTTCTGTCTGATTCCATCGTAAAGTGGATGGGCGCTTCAAAGGCTCTTGTTCCCTTAGCATCTACCTTTATGAAAACAATATTCCTGGCCACTCCTTTTACCTTCGGCTTTATGATCTATTCTTCTCTTTTAAGGGGATACGGGGATACGATCACACCTATGAAGTTGTCTTTTTATTCAGTTATAACAAACATGATTCTTGATCCAATTTTAATATTTGGATGGCTTGGATTTCCAAAATTAGGAGTCTTCGGCGCGGCACTCGCAACGTTGTTAACACGGGGCGCATTCACAATTTACGCTTATTATCTCTTGCTTACGGGGAAAAATGGACTAAAAGTGAAAAAGAGTGATTTCATTCCAGAATTCGATAAGATAAAACAAATAATCAAAATAGGTCTCCCACTCGGTTTAAGTCAAACTGGACAAGCCGTTGGATTCGTCGTCATGACGGCCATTGTCACGTATTTCGGAAATTATACCCTTGCCGCATTTGGTATTGGAAATAGGATAATTTCACTTGCAACGATGTTTTCTATGGGAATAAGCGCCTCTTCTTCGGCCATAGTGGGACAAAATTTGGGAGCTAAAAAAGTTAAAAGAGCCGAAGAGACGATAAAAAAATCTTTGATTTTGAATTTTCTGACAATGGTGGGTATTTCTTCCATAATGATAATCTTTAGATACCAGCTCATTGAAATATTCGTTTCAAATGAAAACGTTATCTCACAAGGTGCGCACTTGATGTTCATCATAGCCTTTTTTATGCCATTTTTTGCGATAATGCAATCATTTATGGCCGCTTTCAACGGTTCTGGTCATACCGTTGAAAGTATGTGGATGATGATCTCAAGACTATGGTTTATGAGAATACCTTTGATATTCGTTCTTGGCTGGGGTCTTAAATTCGGCTCCAACGGAATATGGTGGGCAATGGGTTTGTCCAATGCCGGTGCCGCGCTTCTTGCATTCGTGCTTTATCTTCCAGGTAAGTGGAAAACTCCAAAAGCCATGTTTAAAAATAATTAAAAGTAAGGCGTCTAATAAATTAAAATATGGAAAAGTAAAGCACTTTATTTATCTCTCTTGACACTTAACATTTATAGTGTTAAAATTATTCGTGATTCTCAATGTTTTTTCTTCACTTCTTGAAGCACAAAGAAAAACTTAAAAATTCATACTTCAACGTTCTTTGTGATCAAGAGATATTTTACATGGGAGGTGGGTTTATGAAGTTTAAAGTCTTTCTTTTGGCGTTAGCAGCTGTTGCCTTGCTTGTGTTCCCAGTGTGGGCAAGCGTGAACAATCCAAATACGATAATCGAAGAAGATGAACGGTCAGTTGCTACTTTGGATCCAGCGTGGGCTTACGACACTGGTTCTGGACAAGTACTCAATAACATTTACGATAACCTAATTCAATACAACGGTGTATCGGTAACGAAGTTCCTTCCAATGCTTTCCACCAATGTTCCTTCTGAAAAAGATGGTACCATACTCAATGGTGGAAAAACGTACATCTTCCACATAAGGAAGGGAGTTTATTTCCACAACGGCGATCTTTTGACTCCTGAAGATGTCGTCTACACATTTGAAAGAATTGTCATTTTCGACAGAGCTGGAGGGCCACAGTGGATGTTGGCCGAGCCTTTGCTCCCGGAAATCAATGGTTCGTATGTTGATAGCATAACGCAATGGGCGGTAAAGCTTGCTGGCGTTAAATCTTGGGATGACTTGTTTATCAAAGGAACCCGAACTCCAAAAAATGCTAAATACAAAAAAGCCCTTATCGATGCTTTCAATCTTCTCGCAAAGGATTTCGTGATAAAAGGTGATGAGGTGATAATTAACCTTCCTCACCCATATCCTCCATTCCTCTCGATAATTTGTCACGGTGCATTTTGGTCTTCCATAATTGACAAAAAATGGGCGAAATCCGTTGGAGCATGGCCAGGTACTGCTGACACGTGGTGGCTTTACCACAACCCAATTCGTGAGAAGGATCCCTTATATTCCGTAGCTAATGGAACAGGACCATTTGAATTGGAAAGATGGACAGCAGGAAGAGAAGTTGTGTTGAAAAGATTCGACAAATATTGGGCTGGTCCTGCAAAAGTTGAATACGCAATAATAAAGGTAATTAAAGAGTTTACAACAAGAAAATTGGATTTGCTCAGAGGAAACGCAGATGTCATTTCGGTCCCGCCTTCATTCCTTGAACAAGTGGCCAATGTGAAAGATGTAAACGTTAGTAAAAGCATTCCCGTCTTGGGAATATACAATTTCTTCTTCAATTTCAACGTTCAGCCACATAGCAAATTTTTGTATTCCGGAAAGCTGGATGGCAATGGTGTTCCACCAGATTTCTTCTCGAATCTAGATGTCAGAAAAGCGTTTGAGTATATGTTCCCATATAAAATATACATAAAAGACGTCTGGTATGGTCAGGGCATACATCCTAACAGCCCTATTCCCAAGGGATTATTGGGATACAGTGCCAATACACCTTCTTACAATTTTGATCTCAACAAAGCAATAGAGTATTTCAAGAAAGCTTACAATGGAAAACTGTGGAAGGTTGGCTTCAAGGTGGCTGTTACCTACAACATAAATGATAAGACAATGCAAATGGCAGCTCAAATGTTAAGCGCTTATGCCCGAAAGATAAACCCAAAGTTTAAAGTGGTACCGGTTGGATTGCTTTGGGCTTCGTTATTAGATAATCAAGTAAGCGGGAGTATGCCAATATACGCGTTAGATTGGTTTGCCGATTATGCTGGACCATATGATTTTGCATATCCTTACCTTGATTCAAATGGCCCATATGGTGCGTCCCTTGGAAAGAACTTCATTGCCCTTGCCAAAAAAGAATTTGATCCACTTATCACTGAATCTATGAAGGTTACCGATCCGGCTAAGCGTCAAAAGATCTATGAAGAACTTAACTCACTATCTTACAAGTACGCAACTATGATGTGGCTCATTCAACCATCTCGTCAGATTATTTCTAGAAGCTGGTTGAAGGGGCTTTACCCGGATAATTACAATCCAATGTTTAATAAAGAGCTTCTCTTCTACAAATTGTACAAAAAATGAAGAGTAGTTTTGAAAAAAGCCCTCACCCAATTGTGAGGGCTTTTTGATGCTATTTACTCTAAAAATATTGAGAGGCTATTCTTATTTTATCATTCGTTAAAGAATTCAATAGCTTTTTTGGCTATGAACTTTTTAAAAATCAAATGAGCGCTTAAATGCCCGGAAGGAAGAACGTACCTTTTGGGTTTTCCCAATCTTTTCCATAGATCATCTGAGGAAGCGGAAGGAATAAATGGATCGAAAGCGGCTTTAAAAAAGAGCGTTTTTCTTGGAGGAATAAGATGAGCAAATATTGAGGGATCGTAAGTAAAACAAATTGGCATATTTTTCAAGTCACTTAAAAAATGAAAATTTCTTGCAGATTTATCAAATGCGAGATGTTTTAAAGCGCACTTTTGTGGATTGCATTCTTTATTCTCTTCGTACGAAATGCGAAGTATTTTGGTTGCCACGCTTTTCCAGGTTATGTATTCGTAGTTTCCGCCCGTAACCACAAACACGCCTTTTTCTACTCTTTTATCTATTGCCATGGCAATGACAGAAATCATGCCTCCAAAGCTAAAGCCCATTATGTTGATCTTTTTGAACCCTTCGTTTTCCAAAAAGTCCACGCACGTTAGTATGTCAGTTACAGCCTGGTCAAAGCGCTGCGCAAGTTCAACATCTGTTCCTTTTATGAAAGCCGTTCCACTTTTTTTACCTGGAGGAGTTCTCTCAAAATGATAAGGTAGCACTGGCATTAACGTAGGGTATCCACTTTTTGAGAAGAATTCTGGGTAGTACTTGAGATGATCGAAATTTCTCTGTCCTGTTCCATGAACAAAGATAATAGCCTCATTATTTTTAGATTTTACATTAAAAAAAAGCGCTTTAGCGTTATCTACCACATCAATTCCTGAACTTTTTGGACTCCTAAAGGTAAGAACAGAATACGAGTCTCCCTTTTCTAATTTGAATGCCGTTTTCCTTGAAGTTGTGTACATAGAAAAATCATTATCTTCCGTAATATGACCGTTTTTTATTCCCATTTTTACCTCTCAATAAGAATTAAGAAACTTCCGTTGCCCTTGAATGCGAAGAATAATTTTTTCGAAGTTCTGTCAAAACGGATTCTCCCTTTTTTCTACATCGTTAATTCAAAATACAACGCACACTTGTACACCCCTTTGTGAGCGTTTCGCTTTCTCGGCACGTTCTGTACCTCTCAGCCTCCGTATTTTGTGAATTCCAAGCGGCTCATTTATTCTGACAAGTACTTCGAGGATGTGATTCAATCACTTTTTTGAAATACTCTGTAACATCGACACCTAGGTCAAATCAGAAAATTATATTCCAGAATCGTTTTAAAAATCAAATTCTTTTTTTTTTTTAATCGCTTTTGAATTGGTAAAAAATGCTTATAAGGGTATAATAAGCGTTGTTAAATGGAGGTATGTGCATGAAGAAACGGATAACCGTTATCTTTTTTGCGATTCTCATCTCCACTTTTCTGTCAAACACCAGTTTGGCTTTAACATTAAAAGTGGGAACTTATGATGATGAGCCATTATCTTTTCAAAGAAATGGCAAAGTTGTGGGTATTTATATAGATTTGTTGAATTACATCGCCAAAAAAGAAGGATGGCGCGTAATTTACGAGTATGGCACTCTTAACGATCTTCTTCAAAAATTGAAAGATGGAAAAATAGATCTTTTGACTTCTGTAGCTTATTCACCCAAAAGGGCAAAGTACGCTTACTTTTCAAAAGAAACCGTTTATGTGAATTGGGCAAATATCTGTCAAAGAAGCAACGAAAATTTGGAAGGCATATTTTCGTTTAAAGAGAAAAAAATTGGAGTTATGAATGGAGACATTTATTACGTTGGTCCAAACAACGTCCAGGAACTTTTTGAAAAGTTTGAAATTCCAGTGAAATTTGTGGTATTTCCAGATTATCAATCGATATTGAAAGCGGTACAAGACAAGAAAATAGACGCTGGTGTGGTAACAAGGCTCTTTGTAAACATATATGCCCGCAAATATGAAGTAAAAGAAACGCCAATTATCTTCGATCCGGTAAAACTCGTCTTTGCCGCTTCCAAAGAAAATCCCACCCTTTTAGATGTTTTAAATGAAATAGACTCTCAGTTAAAGGAAATGAAAAAAAACCCAACATCAAGGTATTACCAGATTTTGAATGAATACACCAATTACGGAGGATATCAAGGAATTCCAAGATGGGCGTTTGAAATTCTTATTTACGGCGGAATAACAGCGGGAACTGTTATTCTTATTCTACTTTACATGAATTATATATTAAGGAAAAAAATAAAAAAGGCCACTCAGGATGTGATTAAAAGGAACAAAGAACTAGAACGCTTCAATAGAGAGTTAAGAAAAACTCGTGACGAATTGAAAAAGAGTGTAGAAGTTGAAAACACCATAAGGAGAAAGTATTCAGAGATATTGAACTTGTTTTCCTTGCAAACCGATCAGCTTGAAAGCAAAGAAGACGTCTTCATGGAAAAAATTCTTTCAACTGCGATCCTTATTTTGGAAGGCGATTACGGAAGCGTTAACAAAATAGAAAATGGAAAATGGAAATTCGTTTCGACAGTTGGTCACAACAAAAATATTCTTAACGCTTATTCTTTAGACGCGAAATACATATTTCGCGCTCCTGACGTAACGATTTTGAACATGAAAGAATATAACGAAAGAAATCTCCCCACCAATGTTAATTCTATTTTAAAGAAGGGGGCAAAACCCATAAAACAAACCATTTTCATTCCTTTAATTATCGAGAACATGTGGGATGGAAACATGTGCATCGATTTGGATGAAAAAAATGAAAAGAGTTTCTCGAAAGAATCTTTAGAAGTGGCAAGGGCTTTCAAAGAAGTGGCAAAAGTTTTCTTGACTTTGAAATTCAACAACGATATCTTCAAAAGGGCTTACATCGAATTTGCACGCCGCCTTGCCAATATAGCAGAATCTTACGATCAGACGACGGGTGCCCATATCACACGCGTGGGAGAAATTTCAGCGTTTTTGGCTTTGAAAATGGGAATGCCCTCCGATTTTGTGGAAGACTTGCGCGAATTCGCACCTCTTCACGATATTGGGAAAATTCTGATCGCCAAAGAAATTTTGAAAAAGCCTGGAAAGCTTAGCCCGGCTGAATGGGAAGAAATGAAAAGACACACCCTTTACGCTAAAAAAATATTGAACACGAAATACTTCGAAATGGCTTTGAAAATCGCACTTTACCATCATGAAAACTACGATGGTAGCGGTTATCCTTATGGCCTAAAGGAAGAACAGATTCCAATTGAAGCACAAATCGTTCACGTGGTGGATGTTTATGACGCTTTACGATCGTCGCGTCCATACAAAAAGGCTTTTTCTCATGAAGAAACGATGAAAATAATGACCTTAGGAGATGGACGTGTTTCACCACATTACTTCAACCCGCAAATACTGAAAAAGTTTGTAGAAAATGCTGAAGAAATAAACGAAATTTTTGAAAGAATTAATAGAGAAGCTAAAGACGATAAAAATTAGGCTTCCTGTCCTCAAAGATATCATTAAAATCGTTTAAGTGCTTGTCTCTTGAAAGTTCTGGGTGTACATTAACTTCCAAAATAACATCTTTATCTTTTGGTGCTTGGACAAGCACTTCTCCTTTTGGAGATGTGATTTGGCTCTTCCCAGTGAATTCCAATACTTTTTCACCATTTTCATCTTTTCCCCATCTGTTGGCAGTCGCTATGTACACTTTATTTTGTAAAGAAGCGTATACGTTTGAGGCCTGGCAATACGGCATGACCAAGTTAGCACTATGCGCTATAACATCTGCTCCCATTAGGGCCAGTGTTCTAAAACTTTCAGGAAAGAACCAATCAAAACATATTGCCAATCCTATTTTTATTTCTTTGAACTCTTCAACAAAAAACCCTGTGTTACCCGCAGCAAAAAAATTCTTTTCTTCAAAAAAAAGGTGCGTCTTCCTATAAATCCTTTTTCTTCCATTTGGAAAGACGAGCATAGAAGAGTTGTAAAGCGTCTCACCATCTTTTTCTGGAAAACCAAAGACAATTGCACTGCCTTTGCTTTTTGAAAAATCTTCAATTTCTTTTTCAACTAAATCGTTTAATTTTGCAACCTCAAAGATCTCGTCTTTCGTTTTAAAAAGATAACCACTAAACGCAAGCTCTGGCAAAACAAACAACTCTGCCGAAGAATTTTTCATTAGTCTCAAAGCCCGTTTGAGATTATTTTTAACGTCGAAAAGTTCCGGATTGAATTGAACTATCGCTATTTTCATGATTAAATTCTAACATAAAAAACTTACACACTCTCCTTAATCGAAAATTTACTTGAATCTCTTCAGCACATTTACAAGCTTTTCCCTTTTTTCTTCATCATCCAAAGCCCAATAGCCAAGAGCCGCTGGTCTTTTTTTGAGATGAAAAGATTGAATCAAATCCTTCATCTCATCTGGG
>NZ_JBPNHS010000027.1:0-92655 GCF_054006115.1 Mesoaciditoga sp.
ATTCTACTTTCATTTATCAACAAGCCTCCAATTGCCAATCTCATTCAGGATTTTAAAAATGCCAAAGGATCATCGTAAAAATTCGCAATCAAATTGGCATTCAACCTGTCCAACCATAAGCTCGCGATAGACATCAACTCCATCTGCTTTACGCTATGGCTGTCAGTTCCTAAAGAAAGCCTAACGCCTTTGTCCTTAAGATTTTCAACCAGAAACTCACTTTCACGCATTCTATCTGGAACCAAGCTTATCTCAAAAGCCTTTTTGTTTCTTTTAGCAATTTCTACGATTTCATCTAAGTGGGAACCGAAGAGATCTTTTCCTACTTTGTTTAGAGGATGGGCTATCACTTTTACATACTCATTTTCAAGCAAGATCTTTAAAAGTTCGAGTGCCTTTTCTTTGCCTTTCCCATAGTCAAAATGAACAGCTCCGAGAATGAAATCGGCTTTCTCCATGATTTCTGCTGAATAGTCAAGTTCTCCATTCTCATTTATATCCATTTCTACCCCTTTTATGATCTTCACAGGGGTGCTTTTTTGGATTTCCTCTATGTACTTCAACTGTTTCAGAAATTTTCGGGCATCCATCTGAACCGTTCCCTTGTTTACAAGGGAATGATCGGTTATAGCAAGGTATTTATAACCCAGTTCTTCCGCTTTTTTCACATAAAATTCCAAAGGATAAGTGCCATCGCTCCAATTTGTATGAATGTGAAGATCTCCTTTTACATTTTTAGGAGAACCTTTATCAAGAGCAACGCTGATTTTTCTTCTCAATTCAGGATCATCGTAAACTTTCGAAAACCTTATCAGTATCCTCTTTAAAAACAGCGTTTCGCATTCTTCAACTAATTTTTCTCGCGAAAAATCTTCCATCGTTCCATCGAACTTTTTGAACTCTTCTATGTGAGATCTTATATTTTCTTCGGAAATTCCAGCAACTTGAAGAAAAAAAACGAAAACTTTTAAATTATCCTTGTTCACTTTATCGCTCCTTCTGTCATACCTGATATGAAATATCTAGAAAGCAAGAAGAATATTATCATTATTGGCAAAACGGACAAGCTCAACGCCGCCGAAATGAGTTGCCATTTATTTGAGAATTCCCCAAAGAATATGGATATCGCAAGTGGAACGGTTTCTTTGTTTCTGCTATTTATTATGATTAAAGGGAAGAAGAAATCGTTCCATATTCCAACGAAATTCACAAGTCCAACAACTATCATGGCGGGTCTTGTCAGAGGAAGTGCTATTTTGAGGAATATGGTCCAGGGGCTTGCCCCATCTATTCTTGCCGATTCTTCTATTTCTTTTGGAATACCATCCATGAATCTCTTCATCAAAAAAGTCGCAAAAGATATGCCAGTCGCAATGTAAACTACGATCAATCCTGTTCTGGTATCTAAGAGGTTGAAATTGTCAAGCATCACGTAAATTGGGATGATTGCGAGACGGGCCGGAAGTGCCAATCCAACTATTATAAAAAGGTAAATAGTTCTTCTAAACGGAAATTCGTAACGCGATATCACATAAGCTAGCATTGAAGACAAAACAAGAATTCCCCCCACGGAGAGCGTAGATATCAAAAAACTGTTTATATAAGCGTTGAACAAATTTGCACTTTTCCATGCTTCAACGTAATTTTGGATGTTAAAACTTGAAGGCAACGAAAAAGGACTTAAAAATATTCCCCTCAAGCTCTTAAAAGAGTTTATAAATATCATGGCAAACGGAGTCGCTATGAGAACAACGTATATCGTTAAGATGATGTAAATTGCCCATTTCCCCAATTTTCCAACCTTAAGCATTACGGCTCCTCCTATCAACTATGTAAGCGTAGACCAATGAAAGTGGCATTACCACCACAAATATCAGAACAGCTACGGCTGCACCCAACCCAAAGTCCGCCCGACTGCTTCCCAGTCCACCAAAGGCCGTTCGATAGAATAACGTTCCCAACACGTCTGTACTTCTAAACGGCCCGGCTTGTGCACCTTCCAAAGCGTAAACGATATCAAAAACGTTAAACGTCCATATGAAAAGCAAAATAGACAAAGTTTGGAAAGTTGGTAAAGTTAAAGGAAAAAGTATCTTGGTTATCACTTTAAAATTGGAAGCTCCATCTATGTAAGCAGCTTCCAACAGTTCACGCGGGATGTCCAATAGTGAGGCGGTAAACACTAAAACGTAAAAGCCTAAGTTTCTCCACACGTTGACGGCTATAACGGTGTTCAACGCAAGATTAGGATCACCTAACCACGGTCGCGCTAACCCTCCTAATCCTATATGAGTGAGAATCTGGTTAACCAATCCAATTTGGGGGTTAAGCATCATGGACCATATAAACCCTACAAGGATCATGGATATAATATTAGGCAAATACACCATCATTTGGAAAAAGCGCTTTCCTTTTACGATGGAGACCAAAAAGATGGCGAGCAAAAATCCAAGTCCTAATTCTAAAATCGTAACCAAGATAAAATAATAAATGTTGTGCAAAAAGGCGTTTCTGAATTCGCTTCCAAAACTTCCGAAAAGCACGTCTTTGAAATTTTGCAATCCCACAAACGTTCGTGCCCCTGCTCCGGGCCATCTGTAAAAGCTCAAGATGAAGCTATATATAAATGGATATATTACAAATGTGACGTAAAGAGTCAAAGCAGGTAGAACAAAAAGAAGAATGTATTTCTTTTTTATGCTCACGAATATTCCCCTTTCTTAAACAGGCATGACATGCGTCATGCCTGTTTTGAAATCAAGTATTTTTACTTTTTCATCAGCGGTTTATACCATTGGGATATCTTGTCTTGCGCCATCTTTGCAAATTCTTCCGCCGTGATCTTCCCAGCATACATTGCTTGCATTCCGGGACTCAAAACATCGGTGTAAAGAGAAGGAGAATGGGAAGTCAACACCGATCCAACCCAATAAACGTAAGGAGCGGCATGCTCTTCTGCAATTTTAAGAACTTCTTGAAGAAGCGGCACATTTGGCATCGTCGCACCTTTAACGGCTGGAATGTTAAGTGTTTCTTTTGCAAAGATCGTTCCAAATCTTGGCGTCGCGGCGAATTGAAGTACCTTTATTGCCATATCTTCGTGTTTGGAATTGGATGTAAGGGCGAGGCTGCCATCCATGAAAACATATGCCCATGGCTTGGCGTATTCACAATCTGGTGGAACCATGAAGTATCCCACGTTAATACTTGGATTCAGTTCTTTCCACTGTCCGTATCCCCAAACTCCATAGAACACCATGGCAGCTTGGCCAAATGCAAATGCAGCATTGAGATCATCCGTGGTGTTTCCCATGAAACCTTTTTGATAATAAGGCTTTAAATCGTTGAGCAGCTTGTTCAGATGTACCCAAGCCGGATCAAGGAAATTGGTTTGTCCATCTAAGAGGCTCTTTATCCAGCATGGTCCCAAAACACTCACACCAGTCATCGCGTGTTGCATGGCAAGCGCCCATCCGGCTTTGCCAGGAACGAAGAAAGGAGTAACGCCGTTTTTCTTCAAAATTTCCGCATTTTTAACCAGTTCGCTCCATGTTTTAGGCACTTTAAGCCCGTATTTTTTGTATATGTCCTTGTTGTAGAAGATTCCAACAACTTGAACGGCGAACGGAACCCCGTAATGTTTCCCATTGGAAGCCTTTATAAAATTCAAAACACTGGTGTTAAAATGGGAAAGAGATACTTTGTCGTCAATTGGAATAAGCAAGCCGGCATCTATTAAAGCTTGTGTTCTTTGGCCAGGAAGTCTCCTTGAGTAAATGATGTCTGGACCTTTTCCACTTTGAAGCGCTATTTGAACTTTCGAATCGTACTCAGTAGGGAGGAAAGAACGAAAATCGATCTTAACATCTATTCCCTGAGCATTCATTTCCTTCTGCACTTCTTTCCATACAGGAGCATCTTGCGAACGCCATGACCAAATTTGCACAGTTGTTGATGCCATCATGGTGACTATCAACAAAGCCATTAGAGCAGAGAAAAATATTACCCTACGCACTTAAATCCCCTCCTTATTTTATTAGGTGGAACATCCACCATTATTTGAATTTCCCGTTAAAATGTTTCTTATCTTTCCGTTATGTAGTGCTAAAAGTTCTTCCGCTTCTTTTGAGTTTTTGCCAGTCAAAGCCATAACAATTGCCACTTTTGGTCTCATATTTGATTTCTTCAATAGTTCGGAGGCTTTTGCGCACGAAATTCCAGTAGCACTTACTATTATTCTTATGGCCCTGTCTACCAATTTCTCGTTTATAGGGGTAACATCTACCATGAGATTTTTATAAACTTTCCCCAACCTTACCATGGAAATCGTGCTCAACATGTTTAACACCATTTTCTGAGCAGTGCCAGCCTTAAGCCTTGTTGATCCAGTTATCACCTCAGGTCCTGTTACTGCCTCTATAGCAATGTCAACCAGCGGTGACATCTTAGAGTCTTTAACGTTGGTTACACATCCTGTTAAGGCACCTCTCGCTTTTGCTTCTCTCAAAGCACCTATTACATAAGGTGTTCGCCCACTAGCAGAAATCCCTACAACCACATCTTTTGATGAAATTCCGTGCTCTTTTATCTCATTTACTCCAGCTTCTTCATCATCTTCAATTTCTTCGACGGCCTTTGTCATAGCTTCGGCTCCGCCAGCCAATATGGCGGTAAAAGTTCCATAGGGCAAATTGAATGTTGGCACGGTTTCAGCCGCGTCAATGACGGCCAAACGTCCAGATGTACCGGCACCAATGTAAAAACATTTGCCTCCATTTTGAATTGCCTTTGCTATTTCTTCTGAAAGCCGTGCTATGGAAGAAAGTGCTTTCTCAACAGCATATGCAACCGTTTTGTCCTCTTCATTCATCAATTCGGCTATTTCTAAAGGGCTCATGATATCTATATTTACCGATTTAGAGTTTGGCGTTTCAGTTTCAAGTTTTTCAATTTTTTCCGATTTTTTCAAAATTTCACCACCGTTGCTATCTTGTTTATACAAGAATACTTACTTATGATATAAGTATTTACATTTTTTGTCAAGTATCTTTACGACTTATTAAAATAAGTTTAATGTGTTTAATGGCAATAATTCAGGAAAATCTACTTTTTTCTGCTTTTTTCTTCAAATTGCTCTTGATTCCTTTGAATATGCAATTTTACGAGCGCAATTAATAACGATTGTTTAAAGATCATGGGCATAAAAATAGAAATGATGCGAAAACACCCACACCACTTAAACGTTGGTAACGGAGTGTGTTAACTCTAACGTACAAAAACAAGGTTAATCCTTAATCTGAAGAAAAATGAAATAAATCGAAGAAAAATGAAGATATTTGGCCATAAAACCGATTAAATGCTTAATATTACTTGATGTTTTATTTAATTAAACTTGACAAAAATTATAATTTTACTTATTATGTATAAGTACTATTGTATGTACAAGATGGTATGTATTGAACATGTTGGATGAATGTATTGAAGTGCGAATAAAATTGCATCGGCAAAATGCCGAAAAATTTGAGAAAAGGGAGGTTTCAAAAAATGAGGAAGGGCCTTTTTGTGATCATGCTGGTGCTTGCACTTACCAGTGTGATAGCGCTAGCAGCGTCATGGCAACCATTTGTTTTGAACAAAGCGTTGTTCCAATCAGAAGGTAAGTACGGAGGCACGCTTACGTTGCGTCTTAGTTCAGAGCCAGAATCATTTAACTATTATGGAACGTTGAGTGGAGCGGCTTATGCAATTGATGATTTTCTTTTCAGCCCCCTTGTTCAGCTTGATCCTATCACCAAGCAAATAGAGCCGGCTCTTGCTAAAAGTTGGAAAGTTTCCGAGGATGGGAAAGAGGTTACCTTTTATTTGAGGCATGTAAAATGGTCAGATGGTGTTCCATTTACAGCCGATGATGTAGTTTTTACAATGAATTACGTACTTATGAACCCAAATGCTCTAGGAAATGAGGTCGCGAGGTTTACCATAAATGGTAAGCCTATAGTTTGGAAAAAAGTGGACAACTACACGGTAAAGGCGATCCTTCCATCTCCGTATGGCGCGTTCTTCATGGTTTTGACTCCTGCTTTGATAATGCCCAAACATTCACTTGCCCAATATCTCCCTGCTTTCAATCCAAAAGTTAAAGATCCATCCGCGTTTAACAAGGCATGGGGAGTGGATACAGATCCTTCCAAGATACCATCTCTAGGTCCATGTATACTTGAAAAATACGTGACCGGACAGAAAGTTGTTCTTAAAAGAAATCCGGATTTCTGGGAAACCGATCCATGGGGTAACAAACTTCCATACGTCGATAAAGTGGTCTTCTTGATCGTTAAAAATCCAGAAACGGCATTGGCTATGTTTGAATCCGGACAATTCGATTGGATCAGCATCTCACCTGGAGATTTCCCATACCTCAAGCAAAAAGAGCTTAACGGAGCTCCTTTCAAAGTTTACAATGCTAAATCAATGAACCCAACTCCAAGCCCTATTCACATTGCATTTAACTTTGATGTAAAAGATCCGGATCTTCATGCCCTGTTTAACAATCTTTCTTTCAGAGAGGCAATGGAATACGCAGTTGATAGAGATAGAATCGTCAATGAAGTTTACAACACCCTCGCTTCTCCTCGTGTAGGTCCAGTACTTCCTGGCACATACTGGTACGATCCAAAAGTTGAAAAGATAGCGAGAAAGTTCAATCTTAAAGCGGCTAACGGTATTTTGGATAGCTTAGGCCTTAAGATGGGTCCTGACGGAATAAGAAGGTTCCCTGATGGAAAGAAAGTTGAATTTGCGCTTTTGACTAGAAGCAATTCTCCGATATACTCTGGTATAAGCATGATATTACAAGAAGATCTAAAAAAGGTTGGAATAAAAGTGGATATCCAACCATTAAGCGTTAGTATCGCTTACCAAAAAGCACTCGCTGCCAATTACGAAGTGGCTCTCCTTGCTTTTGGAGACCAACCAGATCCGCAGTTGAGAAAAGCCATATGGCAACCAGGAAACCCACTTTACTACTCTCATCTTTCCACGCTAAATAAAAAGGAGCACAAACCAGTGTTTAGTAACATGTACTGGTGGGAAAAGGTAATATGGAATGATTTTGAAAAAGGTCAATCTACGATGGATCAAAAGGTCAGAAAAGAATACTACGATGAATGGCAAGAAGTATACGAAACCATGTTGCCGTTCATATTCATTTGCAAAGGAAACAGCTTGATGGCGGCTAAGAAAGATCTTGGCAACTTCTTCAAAAACAAAGATGGGATCATAGTTCATTCTGCGATTACTGTTTACTTCAAGTAATAAACTCAGTGCGAGAAGGCTTAAGAGCCCTCTCGCACTTTTTTGGAGGTGTTTAAAACGTTTTCTTACATAGTTAGACGATTGCTCATAATGATACCGATGATGTTCGCAATTTCCATCATCTGTTTTATAGTTGTGAAATTAGAACCGGGAAGCTACATAAGCCAATATATGGATAATCCTCGTGTTTCAGTTGAAACGGTTATTCAATTGAAAAAAACGCTTGGGTTGGATAAGCCAGCCGTAGTGCAGTATTTCATGTGGTTGAAAGAGGTGTTGAAGGGTGATTTTGGCTATTCTTTTGCTTATCAGATTCCAGTGTCGAAATTGATCTGGGATAGAACAGGATGGACACTGGTCGTTTCACTGTTTTCGATGTTATTCACTTGGGTAATAGCCATACCATTAGGCATATATTCCGCCCTCCACCAATATGAAGTGGGAGACTATTTTGCAACTGTGTTAGGCTACGTAGGGCTTTCAATTCCAGACTTTTTCTTTGCCGTTTTGCTTATGTACCTCATGCTACAAACTGGCAACACCTCGATTGGTGGTTTATTTTCGCAACAATTCATAGGTGCACCGTGGAGTATGGCGAAGTTTATAAACATGCTTCAGCATATATGGCTTCCAACCATCGTTATAGGAACAAGTGGCATAGCCGGACTCATGAGAGTTATGAGGAACAACATGTTAGATGTGTTGAATTCCCCCATGATAGTATCTTTGAGAGCGGCCGGATTAGAGGAAAAGAGAATAACATGGAAACACGCTGTGAAGAACGCGATAAATCCAATGATCACAATCGCTGGCATGTCACTTCCCGCCTTGTTCAGCGGAACTATCATCGTTTCCATCATTTTGAACATCCCCACTATGGGACCTTTCTTTTACAATGCGCTTTTAAATCATGATGAGTATCTTGTTATGGCATTTTTGCTCATGCTTGGGTTACTTCTTCAAATAGGAAATCTTATCGCCGATATATTGCTGGCGGCTGTCGATCCAAGAATACGGTACTCTTAAACAAGGAGGGATAAGATGTCAGAGCAGAAAATATTGACCCAGAGGCAGAAGATGATCCACGCCTTTTTCAAAAATAAATTGGGACTCATTGGCATGGTAACTCTAATAATTTTGTATTTACTCGTCATATTTGCCGGCTTTATTTCTCCTTACAACATGACAACAATGCACAATAATTACATATACATTCCCCCTGTTCATATTCACTTCTTCGATAGGGAGGGACATTTTCACATGGTGCCCTTCGTTTATGGCTTAAAACAAGTACGTAATCCGGTCACTTTTGCCATGGAAAGAAAAATCGATTTCACCAAGAGATATCCAATTCATTTCCTTGCAAAAGGGGAAGAATGGAGCTTTTTTGGCTTGTTCAAGTCGAACGTGCATTTATTTGGTCTTGGACCTGATGCAAAGATGATGCTGGCTTTATTTGGAACGGATAAATATGGACGTGATCTTTTCAGCAGAGTGCTGTACGGCGGACAAGTTTCAATGAGCGTTGGATTGATAGGCGTTGCCATCAGTTTGGTTTTAGGAGCGTTGATTGGCAGCATCTCTGGATATTTTGGAGGAACCGTTGATTTGATAATTCAGAGGTTGATAGAGTTGTTAATGTCTTTTCCCCGCTTGCCGTTGTGGCTGGCTTTGAGTATGATAATCCCTCCGTCGTGGCCAAGCACATGGGTGTATTTTGGAGTTGTTACCGTTCTTTCGTTCCTTGGATGGATGGGAGTAGCACGTGTTGTAAGAGGAATGGTTTTAAGCTTAAGAGAAAGAGAATTCGTGCTCGCTGCAAAACTTGTGGGGCAAAGCAATTTGAGGATAATCTGGAGACATATAATCCCGAATGTTATGGGATATCTCATAGTTGTTGCGACATTATCAATTCCTGGAATGATCTTAGGTGAAAGCGCTTTGAGCTTTCTGGGGTTGGGTATTAAAGAGCCAATGGCAAGTTGGGGATTGTTGCTTTCTGGAGCGCAAAGCATAAGCTCGATCGCACTTTATCCGTGGTTGATGATTCCAGGCATATTCATCGTTATCACCGTTTTGGCTTTCACATTCTTGGGGGACTCCTTAAGAGACACGCTCGATCCATACAAAGTGGCAAAGAGATCGTAGGAGGTAGAAAATGAAGCTGCTTGAGATAAGGAATTTAAGGACGTACTTCAACACGCTAGATGGAATCGTTAGGGCCGTGGATGGTATTTCTTTTGATGTTGACAAAGGGGAAATAGTCGCGATCGTTGGGGAAACCGGCTGTGGGAAAAGCGTAACGGCACGTAGTATAATGCGTCTCTTGCCCAAAAGTGCGAAGATCAGCGGTGAGATTCTACTAGATGGAAAAGACATTTTAAAAATGTCGCCCAAAGATATGGAAAAAATTCGTCAGAAAAGAATATCCATGATCTTTCAGGAACCAATGACGGCTTTTGACCCACTTTACACGATTGGCCAACAATTCACGGAAATCCTTCAAAAGCACGAAAAAATGTCGAAAGCTGAAGCGTACGAAAAAAGCGTAGAGATGCTTGAGCTCGTTGGAATTCCGGAGGCGAAAAAAAGGGTTGATGAGTATCCACATGAATTCAGTGGCGGAATGATCCAGAGGGCGATGATAGCCCGCGCTTTACTCAACAACCCGGAACTTGTTATAGCAGATGAACCTACAACAGGGTTAGATGTGAGTATTCAAGCGCAAATAATAAACGTCATTGCCGATATGCAAAAGAAATTCAAAACATCTACAATACTTATCACCCACGATATGGGTGTGGCTGCTGAATTGGCGGATAAGATAATTGTCATGTATTCTGGAAAGATAATGGAGCGTGGCGGCTTGGAGGAGGTCATCTCTTCACCGCTTCATCCCTATACGGAAGGTCTTATAGCGGCTATTCCAAAATTGAATACGCAAAAGGGTGAAAAACTTCAAGCCATTCCTGGGATGGTTCCAAGCCCTTACGCCCTTCCGAAAGGATGCCGATTCCATCCAAGATGTTACGCGAAAATGGATGAGTGTGAAAAAAAAGAACCGCCATATGTCGAAGTCTTTCCCGGAAGGTTTGTGGCATGTTGGAAGGTTTTGAAAGAGAAAGGAGCTCTACTCAACCATGACTCTTCAAAATGAAGTAGGCACGAAAGAGATCATGAAGATAGAAAATGTGAAAATGCATTTTCCGGTAAGGAAAGGGATCTTTAGGCAAGTTATTGGCTATGTTAAAGCGGTTGATGGCGTATCTTTGTCGCTAACAAAAGGAGAAACTTTCGGAATTGTTGGGGAATCAGGCTCAGGTAAAACGACCTTAGGACGAGTTATTGTCGGGCTTTACCAACCAACGGCTGGAAAAGTTTGGTATGTTAGCAATACGGGCAAATACGACATTTCAAACGGAAAAATTCCGTTAAGAGTAAGACAAAAAATCCAAATGATCTTTCAAGACCCTCTCTCTTCATTGGATCCACGTTTTACCGTGGAAAAGGCATTACGTGAAGGGCTGGAGATTTCGAAGGAATATAATAAAAAAGAAATGAGAGACTATCTTTTACGGTTGTTAAAGGAAGTAGGGCTATCTCAAGATTATTTTGGACGCTATCCTCATGAGCTTAGTGGTGGTCAGCGCCAAAGAATATCCGTTATTCGAGCCATGTCTATGAAACCGGAAGTGGTAGTTTTGGACGAGCCTACATCGGCGCTGGATGTTTCGGTTCAAGCTCAAACGGTGAATTTACTCCAAGATTTCCAAGAAAAGTTTAACCTCACATACGTTTTCATAACTCATGATATTTCGCTCGCTAAATATCTATCCAACAGGATAGCCGTTATGTACCTTGGAAGAATAATGGAAATGGCTGAAAGCGAAGAGCTTTTCTCAAATCCGCTTCATCCATACACAAGGGCCCTTCTTGAATCCTTGCCGCGCTTTGAAGCGAGAAAGGGCGAAAAAGGTAAAAAGAAAACGTTGACCGGCGAAGTGCCAAGTCCAATTAACATTCCAAGTGGATGTAGATTTAGAACACGTTGTCCTTACGCCACTGAAAAATGTGAAAAGGTTGAACCAAAACTTATTGATGTTGGAAATGGTCATAAAGTAGCATGCCACCTTTATGAAAAGTGAAGAATCGGATTTTTGTTTTGAAGTTTGAAAAATAATCTTCTTTTAAATAAAGGACTTATGCTGTGCGTGAACATTACGAAAGATATTACAAGGGACATTACAAAAATTTTTTATGAAAACATGTGAGCAACATTTGAGTACAACGTTTTTGATTTAGGATCCGCTTTCCAAACGGCCAAGGCAATTTTTTCGAAGGTGAGATAATCCTTTTTTGAAATGCTTTGTAACATCGACGCAGGTGATGAGTAAAGGAGTGTTTTTATGAAAAATTTTATCGAAAAAACGCTTGATTCCATGAGCCTTGAAGAAAAAATTGGACAAGTGGTGATATGTGGTTTTTACGGCACCACACCGTCTAAAGAAATAGAGACTTTGATTCGGAAATACCACCTGGGAAATGTGATACTTTTCAAGAGAAACATCGAAAACCCGGAACAATTGAAGGAACTCACGTCATCACTTCAAGAAATGTCAAAAATTCCTCTTTCTATAGCTGTGGATCAAGAAGGTGGAATAGTTACCCGCCTTACGGAGCCGTTTACCACTTTTCCAGGAAACATGGCGACGGCGGCAACCCAGGATGTCCATAACGCTTACCTAACTGGATTGATAATGGCTAAAGAGATGCGGGCCGTCGGAATAAATTGGGATCTTGCCCCCGTCGTTGATATCAACGATTTACCTCAAAATCCAGGCATTGGAGTGAGAAGCTATTCCGATGACCCTGAAATTGTCGCCAGATTCGCTTCTGAATTTGTAAAAGGACTCCATGATGGAAAAGTTGCAGCCTGCGCGAAGCACTTTCCCGGAAAAGGACACAGTGCAAAAGATGCGCACTTGGAAATGCCAACCGTTGATAGAGACATGAAAACGTTGGAAAAAATAGAGTTATATCCATATGGGGAATTGATGAAAGTGGGAATTGATTCCATAATGCCCTCTCACGTTTATTATCCGGCCTTGTGTGAAGAAAAAAATCTTCCAGCCACTCTTTCCAAAAATGTGATGATTGACTTGTTAAAAAACAAGATGGGATTCAAAGGCGTAAACGTTACCGATGACCTTGAAATGGGTGGAATAACCAACTCTTTGTCTGGTAGCGAAGCGGCATGGATATCCTTCAAAAATGGTGCGGACGTTGTTATGATGTGCCACACTTTCGAAGAACAAGTGAAAACTTTTGAAAAGATCAAAGAAAAAGTATTGGATGGTTCGATCAGCATAGAAAAGCTTAACGACTCCGTGCGAAGAGTGCTTGAAATGAAAATGAATGTTGGACTTTTTGACGGGCCGTTTGCAATAGAAAACGAAATTGGTAACGAAAGTTCCTTAGAAATAGCAAAAGATATCGCGAGAAAATCCATAACGCTTTGTAAAAACGAAAGTGGACTTGTTAAAAAGATAATGGAAAATCCGTTGATGATAGTTTTTCCGACAAGTATGGCATTGGTAAAAGTTGATGAAAGCGAAAAACAAAAGGTGCTTGAAATAGAGCGAGTGCTGAAAAAGCATTCTCACTTTCCCGTTACAAGCGTTGGTATTTCTCCAAAGCCAACAAAAAATGAGATAAAAGAGGTTATATCCAAAGTAAGAGAATTCAACGGTAATGTGCTTTTATGCACCTTAAATGCCAACATAGTAAGTGAAGAAAGGGAATTAGTGAAAGAGATGGTTTTGTTGAAACCAGATAAAATCCTTGTTGTTGCTTTAAGGAACCCTTACGATTGTTTTCTAAAAGGCGTAAAAAATTCTGTGGCGCTTTACAATTACTCTCCTCTTTCGCAGCGTGTTTTTGCCGAAATGTTGGTTAATGGTGAAAATTTCACCGGGAAATTGCCCCTGCTTCATTGGAGAAGTTAAAATGCGTGCCGTTGGAATAGATGGTGGAGGGACTCATACAAGATTTGTTCTCTATGACGAAGAAGATGGCATTTTAAAGTCGTTGGAAATAAATTCTCCAAGCAATTACCATCTTGTAGGAGCCAAAAAGGTCAAGGAAACTATTGAAGAAGGGGTAAAACGTGTTTCAATGGGATTTGACTTTGATACCGTGGGAGCCGGACTAAGTGGCGTAGATAGGCCAGCCGACAAGAAGGTGATATTTGAAATTTTTGAGGAGATAGGCGTAAAAGACTTTGCAATTTCCAACGATGGAATAACCGCCTTATGGGGTGCAACCGGTGGAGTAGGCGTGTTGATGATAGCGGGCACGGGGTCACTTGTCATAGGTAGAAATTCCAACGGAGAAGTGCACAGGGCCGGTGGATGGGGATATATGTTCGACGAATACTGTGGGGGATTTTGGTTTTCAAATCGTGCAGCGGTAGCGGCACTTGAAAACAGGGATGGCATTGGACCAGAAACGACGTTAAGGCAAAGACTTGTGGAATTTTACAATTTGAACTCCATAGAAGAAATCATTTACCTTTACTACTCGAATTTTGAAAAGTCCAAAATCGCATCCGCTGCCAAACTCGTTTTTGAAGAGGCGCTAAAAGGTGATAAAGTGGCCGTTCAAATAGTGAAATACGGTATAGAAAAATCCATGAAGATGATGGAAGCCGTTGAAAAGAGATGCAGGTTTGCTGGGAATTTTGCCTTCTCTTACACTGGCGGTCTCTTTAACTCCGAATATTTTCTTGAAAAAGTAAAAGAAGGCTTCAGAAATTCATTTCCAAAGGGACGATTCATCATTCCGAAATTTGGAGCGGATGTGGGAGCGGCCTTAATGGCAATAGATTCGTGGAGGAAAAAACATGAAAAGGTTAGATGAGCTTTTCAAAGAAGCCGTTGATGATGGGATTTTTCCAGGTGCCGTTTTACTTGTTGGAAACTCAAAAAAGATCATCTTTCAAAAAGCCTATGGTTATCGTTCCGTTAAGCCAAGAAAAGAGAAGAACGATGTCACCACGATATACGATTTGGCATCGATGACAAAGGTTATAGCCACAACGCCAGCCATTATGAAAGTTGTTGAAGAAGGAAAAATAAGCCTGTACGATCGAGTGCGTTTTTTTGTGGAAGGTTTTGACACTCAGGAAAAACAAGACATTCGTGTGTGGCATCTTTTGACTCATACTTCCGGCCTTCCCCCGTATTCAAACGCATGGAAAAGGAAAAATGGCAGAAAGGAACTGCTCGATGCGATCAACCTTACAAAACTGGAAAATCCGGTCGGGAAAAAGTATGTCTACTCTTGCTTGAATTTCATAACGCTCATGGAAATTGTGGAAAGAGTGATATCTAAAAGCTTTGATGATTTTCTGAAAGAACAAGTTTTTGCTCCGCTTGAAATGAAACACACCTCTTTTACGCCATCCAAAAAATGGTTGCCTCAAATTGCACCAACTTCAAAAAGAAATGGAAAGATCCTTCGAGGAGAAGTGGACGACGAACTGGCGTACTATCTTGGAGGAGTAAGCGGAAACGCGGGACTTTTTTCCACCGCTGAGGATATTTATAAATACGCTAAGATGTTGCTGAATAAAGGAAAGTACAAAGGTAAAAAGATCTTTTCAGAGGCAACGATAAGCGCTTTTACCGCCGAATCGTTTTCAAACGGCACTATTCGAAGGGCGCTTGGATGGGATATGAAATCTTACGCAAGCTCGTGTGGGGATCTTATGAGCGAAAAAGCTTATGGTCATACAGGCTTTACAGGGACTTCCATATGGATAGATCCAATTTACGATGTTGTGGTGATCCTTCTTACGAACAGGGTCAATATCAGCAGAAGAAAAAACCTAGAAAAGATCATAGAATTCCGACCGAGGTTGCAAAATTACGTGTTGAGCCATTTCAAAGAGTTAACTGAGTAAAGGGCCACTTTACCAATGAAGGTAAAAAAGGTGTGAAGTGGGTCCTTGGAAAAAGGTAGTAAAATAAAAAGAGTTATGAGAAAATGCAATCTTTAATTTATAGAGGTATAGAGGGGATTAGGATGAAAAATATATTATATGGTGTGAAAATTAAAAGTGGAGATGATGATTCATGAAAACGATCGATAGAAGTAGTCCAATACCGATTTATCACCAGCTGTACGAACTTTTAAAGATTAAGATAGAAAATGGAGAGTTTACGGTGGGACAATATTTGCCCTCTGAAACCTCTCTCGCTAAACGTTATGGTGTGAGCAGATTAACTGTAAGGCAAGCGCTCTCAAAATTAGTTGAAGATGGCTTGATTGAAAAGCATCGGGGAAAGGGAACCAAGGTGAGAAGCCGAAAGAATGTTGAAAACCTAATGGAACTTAGAAGCTTTACCGAAGAGGCAAGGGAAAGCGGCCATGTTCCAAGCTCGATTGTTATGCAAAACACCCTCGTTGATACCCCTTTTTTTGTCGCCGATAAGCTCAACCTTCCATCGAAATCTAAGATGATACTTTTAAAAAGGTTGAGGCTTCTTGATGGAGTGCCGTATGTTATCGAATGGGCTTACATAAATCCAGGTGTTGATACTCGACTGCTCAACATTTTGGAAATGGACATGTCTAAAGCATCGTTGTATGATTACATAAAGAAGACTTTGGAGATAAAATTTGAGTACGCTTACGAAACTTTGGAAGTGGGACATGCAAGTGCTGAAGAAGCTCGTTTACTTAGCATAAAGACCGGAGATTGCGTTGCTTTAAGAAAAAGATTCACCTACACTGAGAATGGAGAATGCATTGAATACACCCAATCCATTTATCGTGGAGATAAGTACAAGTTCAAAATTAGAAAGGGATGATCATGTGAATGCGTACCAAATTGCAAAGAAACTAAAGGGTAAGTTAGGTGATGAGAGAACATGCAAGTACGATCTCAATTTTGAAGAAAACGCTTCAAAAATAACGATAATCGGAAAGGTAGACACATTCGAATCTTATCAAAAAGTAGTTGAAGTGGTGTCTGAGATTTCAAAAGATACCTTAAAAATAAATCTTAATATCAAAGTTATGGAAGATGATGTAGATCCTTCTCACAGAATAGCCATCGTTAAGTCTTCAACATGTGATATGAAGAGCAAACCGGATTTTTTCTCTTCAAATGTTCACCAGCTTATTTTTGGAGAAAGTGTAAAAATACTTGATATTTTGAAAGATTACGTTCTGGCTAAAGATATGAAGAGCGGTTTTTGGGGATGGATGAGATATTCAACGTTAGAGTTCATGAGTGAAGAAACTTTCCTCCAGTGGAAAGAACATGCAAAAGAGATAACTATTACAAAGAGGTTTTCAAATGTAACTTTTGGAAAAAATGAGTATGGTCTTCCTCTGGGAGTGAAATTGCCCGCCATTGAGAAAGACGTATATTGGTTCTGTGAATTTCCAAATGGAAGTACGGTAAAGATAAAAAAAGAAGATGTAGCCCTTTCAAAAGAGATAGAAGAGATAAAAAAAGATGAGTTGAAAAGAATTTGGAAAAAGTTTCTAGGGACACCTTATCTTTGGGGAGGATCAAGCACGTACGGCATTGACTGTTCTGGCTTAACCATGAGATTGTACGATTACGTTGGCATTTCAATTCCTCATTATTCTGTTTTGCAAGAAAAAGCCACAAAAGATGTAAGTGAGGCGGAACTTGATTTTGGAGATCTCATTTTTTTCCCAGATCACGTTGCCTTTTACGTTGGAAATGGGAAAATGATGCATGCGAATCTTCATCATGGAATGGTTGGAATTTCAAGCATTAAGCCAACAAACGCTTACGAATCTTGGTTAAGGGCTCATCTAAACAAAATTGGAAGGATAAAATCCTTGTAAAGAACTGCATTTAGAGATATACTTTAATTAGCATCAAATGATGATTGGGGGTGTAAAAATGCCTTACTGTGGATTACAAACCAACGCCAACATTGGTGATAAGGAATCGTTGGCAAAGAAACTCTCTTCTTTGGTGGCTAATGAGCTTGGAAAACCGGAAATGTACGTGATGGTTTCCGTGGAAGAAAAAACGATGACATTTGGTGGAAGTACAGAAAAATGCGCTTTTGTTGATTTGAGGAGTATAGGGTTAACTTCTTCTCAAACTCCGAAGCTGTCCAAGGCGATATGCGATTTGCTTGAAAAAGAAATAGGTGTAAAGGCGGATAGAACTTACATAAGTTTTTCGGATTCGCAAGGGTACATGTGGGGATGGAATTCAACCACATTTTAAAGAAAAAGCGCCGAAAGGCGCTTTTTTAATGGCATTTTTAGAGTTTGAACTAACTCGATTGGTAACTTCAATGTGCGTTTATACTCACTAAAATGAACTTACACGATGATTTTTCCATCTAAATTAAAGATAAAGATGCATGAAGAAGGGGAGATGAATTCATGAAAAAAGTGGAGATTTTGTCTTTATTTTTTGTGCTTTTTGTTCTTTCAATTGCAAATGCTTCAAATCTCTTTACCACTTCAACACCGATAACTCCTCAAAGTTATCAAAAGATGTTAGGTGTGGGAATAGACGTTAATTGGGTCGTTTTTCCTAAGATCATGGAAGCGTACAAGATTGCCCGGGATAGAGGTATAAACATCCCAATGTTGTTCAAGCAAAGGGGATTTTCGCATGTAAGAATAAGGGTAAAAGATGCTCCACTTGACAGTATACAAAAAGATGGTTTAACCTTGAAACAACAGCTTGTCATGGTTATAAAGGACTGTCTCAAAGCGCATCTAATACCAGTAATAACTTTTACGGCAACGAAATTCAGGGAAAACCCGAATCCCTCAACTTTAAATGATGCGCTGAATTTCTGGAAGGAAGTCGCAATGATATTCAAAAATTATCCTTACGTTGTTTCATATGATCTCATCATAGAAACTTCGGGAAATATATCTAAAAACAACTCCCTTCTCAATGAATTCTATCAAAAAGCCGTGAATGAGATAAGGGACGTAGATAAGTACAGAATACTATTTCTCAGCCCAAACGAAACTTCAAATCCTTACCTTCTCCCAAATTTATGGTATCCAAAGGGAGACAAATACATAATGATCGAATGGCACTTTTACGCCGCGGGTCCAAGCAAAAGAAATAAATCAAAGATCTGGACTACCGGAACCAATTACGAAAAGAACCTCATCTTAAAGAAAATAGAATTCGCCAAAAAATGGTGCGAGTCACATGATTTATACTCATGGAATGGTGCCTGGATGCCAACTAATTTTAATCACGCAAAGAAACCATTCAAAATGCCAGACGGTGCTCCGATGGGAGATTATTCACTTCAAGAAGAAATTGAATTCGCAAGTTTTGTTAGTTCTTCTCTCAATAAGGAAAAAATTCCATTTGCCATAAACGCAGGAGTTAAATTCTTCAATTACAAGGATTTCAAATGGTACGCTTCCACGTCAAAAGTAATTGATGCTATCTTGACAAATGGGAAGTAAAGTGATAATATATATGCGTAAAACATATATATTCTTTAAGGAGGCGATCGTGTATGCCCTGGGGAGACAGAACTGGACCCTTAGGTTATGGCCCAAGAACGGGCAGAGGATTGGGATATTGTAATGGAAACAATGTACCCGGTTACATGGCAGGAGGAAGAGGATTGGGATTAGGCTTGGGACGTGGTTATGGAAGAGGATGGGGACGTGGTTACGGCTTTAGAGGAGCCGGATGGGGATTTAGAGGATATTACGCTCCTTATCCTTATTATGGTGTTTCAAAAGAAGATGAAAGGCGTTATTTTGAGGATCAAAAGCGTTGGTTAGAAGAAGAATTGCGCTTTGTAAACGAAAGGCTTTCAGAAACAAAAGAAGATAATAAAGAATCGTAATAAAAAGCCCGCATTGATGCGGGCTTTTTATCCATCAAAGTTTAGAAGGCATCCTGGCAAAGAGCAAAGCATCTTCTCTCCTTATTTTGCCGGCAGCTATGGCCTTTTTTAATGCATCGTCAAATGTGATCATTCCAAATTTGGATCCCGTTTCTATTAACGAATCTATTTGATGAACTTTGTTTTCACGAATTAAATTCTTAACACCAGTTGTTGCGTTAAGAATTTCGACTATCGGCACGTACGATTTTCCATCTACACCTGGAAGTAATCTCTGATAAGCTATACCTACCAACGTGTTTGCCAACTGAATAGCCACCTGTTTTTGCTGATGCTCGGGAAATACGTCTATAATTCTTTCTGGAGCGGAACCTGCCGAGTTCGTATGTATGGTTGAAAAAACCAAATGACCCGTTTCGGCTGCGGTTAAAGCCAATCGCATAGTATCTAGATCTCTCATTTCTCCCACTAAGATAACGTCTGGATCCTGTCTTAGGGCGTACTTTAAACCATCTGAAAACGAATTCGTATCGTATCCGAGTTGTCTCTGGTGAACGAGCGCTTTTTTACTTTGAAAGATGTACTCTATAGGATCCTCAATCGTGATTATATGAACTGGGCGTTCTTTGTTTATCTTGTCTATCATAGCAGCTAAAGTGGTGGATTTTCCACTTCCAGTTGGCCCGGCTATTAAAACTATACCATTCACATGGTCTGAAAATTCGGAAAGAATATGCGGAAGGCCTAATTCATCGAAGTTGCGAATATTGTAAGTTATAAGTCTGAAAGCTGCTGCAATATTTCCACGCTCCAAAAAGATGTTTCCTCTAACTCTCGCAATTTTTTCCAAACCAAATGAAAAATCTTTCTCTTTTTTATCAAAGCTCATATTCAAAGATGACAAAAGTTCTGTCAATATCAACTCAAGCTCTTCATGCGTATACGGCTCATAAAAAGTTTGCGGCACCAGTTCCCCATATATCCTAAAAACTGGTGGCATTCCAACCGTTAAATGCACATCCGATGCGTGCATACTGTTGGCTTCTATCAATAATTTTTTAAGATCGGTAGCTTTTCTCATTTTAGCCCACCTATTTAGCTAATTTAGTCATCATCTTCGTAAAAATCATCATCGTCTTCATCAATGTAATCCCATATCTCATCTTCCGACGCTATCAAGTTTTCCTCTATAAGTTTATTTACCAATGCACTTGCTTTTTTCAGTTCTTCTTTGTAATCTTTCAGCATCGTTTTAGATTCTGATTCCGTCAATCCATTCCATACGAGATCTTCCAAAACATCTCCTTCATTTTCGATCATGTAACCCATATCATCATCCCAGACGACATCTGGAGAAGAGTAATCTCTGATCTCATGATCTTGTATCAAAGAAACGACCTCTTCTATTTTATCCCTTAATTCTTTTTCCAAAGGAATTACCTCCTACCTAGAATTAAATTTTCAATATGGAAAAGATTATAGCACCATGCTAAGAGTAAAATACCACTTTTTTACTTGTTCTCCACTTCATTTTGGGTATTATACACCAACGCATCAGTTATGCAAATAGAATTTCGTTAAGGTGTAAAATAGAAGAGAAAGTGAACAAAAAAGGAGGTAATTAAGGTGAATAAAGAACTTGACAATGTGGTTTTGTCTTTAAAAGACGATCTTTTCAAGGCGGCAAGCGAGATAATAAAGTTCAAAAGTGTTGAAAATCCAAAAGAGGGAGATGCTCCCTTTGGAATAGGAGTAAAGGAAGCTTTAGAGTACGCCCTTAAAGTAGGAGGAGAATACGGTCTGGCGACCAAAAACGTTGATAATTACGCTGGACATGTCGAATATGGAAAAAGTGGAAAACTATTTGGAATATTAGGGCATTTAGACGTCGTTCCGGAAGGAGATGGATGGAACGTTGATCCTTATGGTGGAATTATAAGAGACGGCTACCTTTGGGGAAGGGGCGCGATAGATGATAAAGGACCAACTATGGCGGCGCTTTTTGCCCTTATCGCAGTGAAAAAATTTGGCGTAGAGCCAAAATCCCGTGTAAGAATCATATTTGGAACAAACGAAGAAACGGGTTGGAAGGGACTCGACTACTATTTCAAACATGAAGAAATGCCAGAATGGGGTGTTACCCCAGATGCGGATTTTCCAATAATAAATTGTGAAAAAGGGATAGTGAACTTTGAAATATCGTCCAAACGAGGTAAAAGCAGTGTCGTATCCATTCGAGGTGGAGAAGCTTCAAACATGGTGGCTGCGCACGCAAAAGCCGTTGTGAAAACGGAAGACAAAGATCTTATCAAACGGATAAACGATTTTGCGCCCAAGAACGGTGCAAAAATAGAGGCCAATTACAATAATGGAGAGTTGACAGTGGAAGCTTTTGGAAAATCCGCCCATGGCTCAAAACCAGAAGAAGGCGTGAATGCCATAGCCACATTGTTGGACTTTTTAGTTCATGCCGATCTTGCGGATGAGAGTATAAAAATCATAAACGAAAAGATAGGCTACGAGCCTAATGGGAAAAGCCTGGGCATTGCCGGATCAGATGAAGCGTCTGGAAAATTGACACTTAATCTTGGAACCATTCAGGCGGATGAAGAGAACTTAAGAATAGTTATAAACATTCGTTATCCCATCTTTTTCAACGTAGACATGATAGAAACTCAAATTAAAACGGCTTTAAAAGGAATGAAAGTGGAAAAACAACACAATCAAAAGCCTCTTTACGTTTCGCCAGATAGCGATCTTATAAAGCTGCTTTCAGAAGTTTATGAAGATGTGACAAAAGAAAAAGCATTCTTGATTTCGATAGGTGGTGGAACATACGCTCGGGCCATTCCTAACGCTGTCGCATTCGGCCCACTTTTCCCGGGAAGAGAATCGCTTGAGCATCAACCAAATGAGAGAATAAAATTGGATGATCTCTTAATGGTTTCGAGGATATACGCTCAACTTATTTATCGAATACTTTCTTGAAAATTTGAAAGTTGGCTTCTCTTTTTACTTTCTGCCGACGTTTTGCGCGTCGGCTTTCTTATATGTATATCATACCAATAACACAAAGCATTAAAAACGGATTAAAAATCTCAACCTGTGTGTCAATGTTACAAAGTATTTCAAGAAAAGATTTAACTTCATACTCGAAGCACTTGTTTAGAACATATGAGCTCTCCGGCTGAAGATTCAAAATATGAGATTGAAAGGCGCAGGACACACCGAAAAAGCGCAACGCTCACGGACAAGTGTCTAAGCGTGCCTCGTATTTTGAATTGTAAGATGGAAAGAGAATAGCGAATCCGTTCTGACAGGACTTCGAAAAAATTGTTTTTTGAGATTGTTCACGCGCAACATAAAATCTCATTTTCAATGCGTCAAAATGCTCTATTCTCACTTTGAATTCTTCATTTCGTACATTTTTTCATCAGCACTTTGCAAAGCTTGTTTGTAATCTTTTTCTGGACTCATGTAAGCGATGCCGTAAGACAAACTTATTTCAAAACCGAATTCTTTTTTCAAACTTGAAAGCTTTGACTGAATTCTTTTTAAAATTTCATCGACTCTCTTTTGAGTCGTCTGTGGAAAGACCATAAGAAATTCATCTCCACCGTACCTTACCACCAAGTCCATTCTTCTCGTACTGCTTTTCAACACATTTCCCACGGCTCTTAGAACTTTGTCACCGATGAGATGCCCGTAATTGTCATTTATCTTTTTAAAGTGATCCACATCTATCATGACTATGGAGGCATACTCATTTTTTCTTCTGATTATTTCATAGTAATTTTGAATCCATTCGTTGAAGAAATGCCTGGTGTAAACCCCCGTTAAGGCATCCTCCATTGCCAATTCTCTGAACTTTTCCCTTTCTCTTTCCAGTTCCTGCGTGATAACGTTGAACTGAGTTGCAACTTCTATTTGTGCCGCCACAACCTTAAAAAATGTGAAATCGATCTCAGAAAAAGCTCCATAGCCCTTTTTCAGGAAGGAAACAATCATTCTTACCCTTTCCCCTTCCTTTATTGGAACACCAAAGTAGGAAACCGGTATCTCTCGTGAAAGACTTGAAAGGTGGACTAATTTGTAATCCCCTATTTCGAAATCAAATGCGTTAGGAAGGTACAATTCTTTTCCAGTATCCACTATGTACCACAGAATGCCCTTTTTTTGGCTTCTTGGGAGTTCTTGATGTAATATTTCGGCGTATTCCAGATGAGACCACTCTATGAAAATGTTGTCTTTCTTTACGGATGCGATGTAGAGGTAGTCGGCTATTTCATTTTCATGGCAATATTCGTAGGTTCTTTTGCCGATCTCTTTAAGTGAATCTTTCTTTTTTAAAAGCACGGAAAAGTCTTTTATCAATTCAAGTTTGTACACTTGAGAGAGCTTCTCTTCCCTTTGAACTCTTTCGTTTACGCTTTTAATGAATACCAATATGGCCTTTTCGCCGTTGAATAAAACATTTGAAAGAACCATTTCAACCCACAAATCGTTGCCTTGAGCGTCATGCGTTTTCTCAATAATGGGTGGCAAACTTTTACCTTCCATTATCGCTTTCGAATTGATTTGAAAAGCTTCCTTGTATTCATCAAACACGAAGTCAATCGGATCTCTGTTTCTTACATCTTCGAAAGATTCTACCTTGTATAGCTTTAAGAGGTAATCGTTAGCGTAAAGAATTTTTTCTTTATGGATAAGAACCCCAACGTTTAAAGAGTCAAAAAAAGAAATGAATTCCTTTGTGTTAACTTCCTGCATCGTCCAAATTCTCCTTTGCATTTTTAGACATTACCGTTGTCTGAATTGAAAACTTTTTCAACGTAAGGAGATGTCATCGCTCTTAACAAAGCACTGTACTTCAACCTAAAGCTCATCTTATCGCCGATTTTTACCTTTCTTTTGCATTCCGTTACGTCTAAAACCATGTGATCGCTGGAAGCATGCAAAATTTCCACCCCGTCTTCCATAGGAATCAGCCCATCGGACGCCACATCCTGCTCGCCTAAAGCGACTATCGCTTTAACTCTCATGCCTTTGTCCTTAAAATGCGGTGTTCTTCCCATTGAATCTTTGCCTATCTTTCCCTCGGGAACTGAAGGTTTAACTTTAAGCTCTATTACCTCGCTTTTAAGTGTAAAGGTGTCCTGCCTGAGAAATTCAAAAATCCTCCCATTTGTGATATCCGTTCCCAACGCGATTGCCTCTCCGATTCTGTACTCATTTATCTCAGGGGGGAGTTGATCTTTTTCCATCAAATAAATGGCGGAAGTGTTTCCTCCGCTGATCACGTTCACTTTTATTCCTTTCTTTTCGAGTTGTTCAGCAATGTTAACTAGTATGTTCATCCTTTTTTCATCTGGTATTACGCCACCGTAACATCCTAAATTCGTTCCTATTCCGTAAAGCTCTACAAATGGAAATTTTGAGGCTTTGTATATTTCCTGGTAGGCCTTTGTGTACCATACACCTTCTCTCAAATCTCCAACATCTACCATGTACAATATCTTCTGTTTTTTTCTCAAATTAAAAGCGTGTTTTGATATTTCTTTAACCATATCCAATTCGGATACCAAAACAACGTCAACGTACTTAACCACGAGTGGTATTTCTTCAAACATTGGTATTCTTATCAGCATAAAAGGACCTTTTATGCCTTTTTCTCTCATTTTTACGATATTTCTTATTCTTGAATCCCCTATAACGTCTGCTCCATTTTCCAGGTATATCGCGGCAATTTTAGGATTCCCACAAAGCACTTTGGTAACGGCTACCAATCTCACGTTGTTTTTATGACAAAGTTCAGATACCTTTTGGGAATTGTAAGAGAGGGCATCGGTATTTATTATCAGCTCTGGAAACATTTTTTCCTCCCTCTGTTAAAGTTGGTATTTCATTTTTTTCCTTATTTCACGCTCTTGATCCCTCTTTGCGATATCTTCTCGCTTGTCGTAAAGATGTTTTCCCTTTGCCAAAGCAATTTCAATCTTTGCTTTTCCTCTATCGTTAAAGTAAACTTTTAGCGGAACTAACGTTAATCCCTTTTGCTCCACTTTACTTGCAAGCTTTACAATTTCTCTTTTATGCATAAGAAGCTTTCGCCGTCTCAGGGGATCGTGATTAAAAACGTTGCCCGCTTTGTATGGTGCAATATGCATGTTTTCAACGAAAAGTTCTCCCCTTCTCACTATGCAGTATGCATCATTTATGTTAACACTACCAGCTCGCAGAGACTTTACTTCCGTACCCTTGAGTTCTATTCCACACTCGTACTTATCTAAAATTTCAAAATTTCTCCTTGCCTTTGAGTTCGTGGCTACAACCTTCAATTTTTTCTCTCCTTCAAGTGGGTTTCAAACCAATCGAGAATGAGATCAAGTCTCTTTATTCTGTGTAAAGGTTTTCCGGAACGAGACAACTCATGAGTCTCATCTGGAAAGAGAGCTAATTTGGTTTCTTTCCCAAAATACTTCAAAGCGGTGAAAAATTGTAAAGCCTCCGCCATCCAGCATCTCTTGTCTTCCATGGAGTGAATGAATAGCAAGGGAGTGTTTACTTTATCAGCATAAGTCAGAGGAGACATCTCGGTGTATCCTTTTGCATTTGTCCAGGGATCGCCGCCAAGTTGTTCGGGACCAAAGAAATATCCTATATCCGTTGTTCCAAAAAATGAAGTCCAGTTGCTTATAGATCTCTGGGTAACAGCCGCTCTGAATCTGTTTGTGTGTCCAACTATCCAATTTGTCATGTAACCACCGTAAGAACCACCTGTTACACCTAAATGCTTTTCATCTATGAATTTGAATCGTTTAATGGCTTCGTCCATTACTTCCATGAGATCCTGATAATCTCTTTTTCCATAAGCCCCAAAGATGTTGGAAAATTCTTCACCGTATCCATCACTTCCCTTGGGATTTGAAAATAGCACTGCGTAGCCGTGAGAAGTGAGAATTTGAAATTCTAAGAAAAATCCGTAACCGTAAGAAGTTTTTGGACCTCCGTGAATTTCAAGTACAGTCGGATACTTCTTTTTCTCGTCAAAATCTATGGGCTTCATGAGCCATGCGTCTATTTTTCTGTTATCAGACGTCTTTACGTAAAAATGCTCCGGCTCAGAAAGTGTTAGTTTCTTCAAATACTTAGAATTTAAGTGGGTAACCTGTTTTTCCTTTTTACCCTTCAATACGTAAAGTTCATCCAACGAAGTGAAGTCCATGGCTGTAAAAGCTTTTACCCCATTTTTGGAAATGCTAAAACCATCCACACATCTTTTTCCGCCAATAACTTCCTCCGTTTTTCCTCCGTCCGCTTTTACCCTGTATATCTTGGCTGCCGGACCATCTGTCACGGTAAAGTATATCCATTTATCTACCCAGTAAAACGGTGTGGGGGAAGATATTCTGCTATCGCTGTTAACGGAATTCCATTTCGAAAGATCCATGTCGCAAAGCTTTTTAATTTTCGCATTTTTCCCGGCTTTAATTTTGTATACCCTATGATTTGTGAAAGAACCGTGCTTTAAATTGGAAGCCGTAAATGCAATTTGTTCTGAAGTGGGATCCCACGCTATATTGCCTATAGACATATCGGAATTTGTCAACTTTACAGCTTTCTTACCAATTTCCATAACGAAGAGATCAGATATCATTGGGGTCTTCTCCATGTCAATTATTTCAACAAAGGCCACTTTTTTTCCATCTGGAGAGCAAGCGTAAGATTCAATAATTCCCTTTTCATTCGTTAGCTTTTTCTTTTTTCCTTTGAGATCTATGGTGTATAGTTGGATGGAAGTGTCATAAATGAATCCCTCACCGTTGATCCAAAAAGGTATTTTCTCTATTATGTGAACGTCATCTTTAGGATCTCTTTTTCCCTTTTCAACAACTCCAGCAATTATGGTTTTATCGTTCAACCATTCGAAATTCGCAATACCGTTTTCAAAATGTGCAAGTTTTTGAGCTTCACCTCCATTTGCATCTATGATCAGGAGGTCATTGCCCTTTTCTTCACTTCTTTTTGAGATGAAAGCTATTTTTTGGCCATTTGGTGACCATCTTGCATTTCCATCGCTTGGACCGCTAGTGAAAGTTTTTATCGTCTTGCCATCGTACATAAAGAGTTGCTTGAAATAATCGTTCTTCTTTTCATTTGCCTGGCTTACCGTGAAAATCACCTTCGAACCGTCTGGGCTTATCTGCGGATCTCCTACGAATTTAAATCCCAAAAGATCTCTTGAAGTAACCTTTTTCATTTTTTCCCCTCCTCGCCTTTGCCATTTCAAACTAATTTTAACACAAATATACGTTAGCGAGCCTCATTTTGAAGTCTGCATGTTATATAATGAAACTAAAGACAGACTACTCACGTTATATGTGGGTGAAAAAGCAAAAAGGAGGATGTTATATGAAAGAGATTTCCTCACGCGATTTGGAAATAAATCTGGCTCGTTTTGACATTCCAAAATCTACTCGCCATCTTAAGATATCTTCGAGTTTGGAATATCAGCAACGGGCTTATGACGCCTTGCAGGATGCTTTGGAACTTGACAATAAAAATTACAATGTATTCGTTTCCGGAATAGCCGGAAGTGGAAGGCATACCTTCGTAAGGGAGGTTTTAAGGAACGTCGCTTCAACCATGCCAACGCCAGACGACTGGATCTACGTTTACAACTTTGTAGATCCCCTTTCGCCACGTGCCATTTCTTTAAAGGCGGGAAGAGCAAGAGAATTTAAAGACACGATAGATGGTCTAAAAAAAGAAGTGGTGAATTCCATCCTGAAAGCCTTCAACAGTTCTGATTATGAAAAAAAGCACGGTGAGTTGGAAGAAAAATACGCTGGCAAAAAAAAGGAGATATGGGACGAATTAAACAAAAAAAGCCTTGAACTTGGGTTTATGGTACAGATAGGGCCGACAGGAATAATAACCGTTCCAATGGCGTATGGTAAACCTTTAACTCAGGAAGAATACGAAAAGTTGGCACCTGAGATAAAAAAGAAATACGAGGACAACATTCTAAAAGTCAAAAGGCTTATAGATGGAACTATGCACAAATCAAGGAATTTGGATAGAGAACTGCAATCCAAAATAGAAAAACTCGATGAGGAAATCGCGAAGTTCGCGATAGATCCAATTTTCGACGAATTTATAGCCAAATTCAGAGGCAATTCTGACGTTGTAGATCACATAAAAAAGATAAAAAAAGATATTTTGAACAATCTGAACATCTTCAGGGACGAAAAAGTGGACAAAGAGAAATTCATGGTGAGATATGATGTTAACATCATAGTGGATAACTCTGAAACAAAGGGAGCACCAGTTATAGAAGAATTCAACCCGACTTACGCAAATCTCTTTGGAAAAGTGGAGTACTATTCCACTATGGGAACTCTCCAAACGGATTTCAGATTCATAAGACCCGGTATAGTTCACAAAGCAAATGGTGGTTTCTTGATTTTAAATGCCGAAGATATATTAAGATCTCCATTCAGCTGGGATGGATTGAAAAGATTTTTAAGCAGTGGAAGGGTAAAAATAGAAAACATACAAGATCATCTTGGTTACGGTATAACCGTTACGCTCAATCCTGAACCAATCGAGGTCAACACTAAAATAATAATGATAGGTGAACCCTGGGTTTATGACCTTCTTTACAGATATGAGCCGGACTTCAGAAAATTTTTCAAAATAAAAGCGCCATTTGATTGGGAATTGAGTTTGGACGATCATGGAATGGATTATTATCTTTCTTTGATAAAGTCAATTGTGAGTGATAAAAAACTTCTCAATCTTAACAGAAGCGCGATAGAAGAGATTGTAAAGTACGGTATGAGACTCGCTGAAAGAAGAGACAAACTCTCCGCTCAGATAAATAAGATTATGGCACTTCTAATTGAGAGTGATAAAAAGGCTCGTAGAGCCAACAAAAAAATGATCTCTCAAATCTCTGTAAAAGAAGCTCTAAATGCCATGAACAGAAGAACTTCCCTTGAAGAAGATCATATGCTTGAATACGTGAAAAGGAACGAAATAATGATTGAGACTTCAGGGGAAAAAATTGGACAGATAAACGGCTTAACTGTTCTTGAAATGGCGGAGCATCCATTCGGCATGCCGGTAAAGATAACCGCTAAAACCTACCTTGGCGAGCATGGTGTTGTTGATATCCAAAGAGAAGCAAACATGTCCGGAAAGATCTTCACCAAAGCGGTATTAATACTTTCCAGTTATTTTGCTTCCAAATATGCTCAAAAGAATAGGCTTTCATTATCAGCCACGCTCAGTTTTGAACAAACTTATTCAATGGTAGATGGTGACAGTGCTTCTGTTGCCGAAACTCTGGCGCTGATTTCGGCAATTTCCAAGGTGCCTATAAAACAAAGTATTGCCGTAACTGGTTCGATAAACCAGCATGGAGAAGTTCAACCTGTTGGAGGGGTTCCATACAAGATAGAAGGATTCTTTAAAGTTTGTAAGGATAAAGGTTTAAACGGTGAACAGGGAGTTATAATTCCATCTTCCAACGTTGACGATCTGGTACTTGCAGATGAAGTTGTGGAGGCTGTAAAAAAGGGTAAATTCCATATCTGGACAGTTGATACCGTAGATGAAGCCATAGAATTAGCGATGGGAAAGAAAGCTGGAAAGATGAACAAAGCTATGAATTACCCGCGCGGAAGTGTTAACTATTTAGTTTGCAAAGAACTTGAAAAAGTTTCCAAAGCGCTTGAAAAGGAAAAAACGAAAAAAGAAAAAAAGTCTGTGTCTAAGAAAACTAAAAAAGGAAAAAGCAAAGAGAAATGAAAATAGTACTGGCAACTTCAAACTCCCATAAAGTAATGGAGATCAAAGACATAATAAAAGACATTCTTGATGAATTTGAACTGTTAGCCATGAAGTTCAACGTGGAAGAGGATGGAAAAACGTACGAAGAAAACGCCTTAAAGAAAGCCAAGATTGCCTATGAAAAAACCAAAATTCCTTCAATTGCGGATGATAGTGGACTAATTATAGACGCTTTACCTGATTTGTTGGGAATAAAATCCGCGCGTTTTATGGAAGAAAAGAGCTACGAAGAGAAAAATATGGCCCTTCTAAAAATGCTAAGAAATGTGCCGGATGAGGAACGCACCGCACGCTTCACCTGCGTCGCCGTCTTTTACGATGGAAGTCCACATATTTTTAAGGGTGTGATGGAAGGAAAGATATCGTACGAAATGAGAGGAAAAAACGGTTTTGGCTATGATCCCATATTCATACCTGAGGGATACGATAAAACCACCGCCGAACTTGAACAAAGTGAGAAAAATCTAATAAGTCACAGAGCAAAAGCGTTTAGAAATTTGGCTGATTATTTGAAAAGTGTTTTAAAACAGCGACCTTAAAGGTCGCTATTTTCTGTTTCAAAAAATCCTGGTTTTATTTTTATTCCAAAACATCGCCCTTGAATTTTCTCATCCTACTATTTCCAAACTTATGTCCAATGAATCGATTTTTGTTGTTAAAGCACCCACAGATATGACGTCAACGCCAGTCTTTGCAACTTCACGAATATTTCTCTCTGTTATGCCACCTGAAGCTTCCACGATTGCCCTTCCATTTATATACTCTACACTTTTCTTCATCAATTCAATGTTCATGTTGTCAAGCATTATGATGTCCGCTCCTGCTGATACGGCTTCCTTAACTTCTTCAAAATTTTCCGTTTCTATCTCTATTTTTACGGTATGTGGAATACTGGCGCGTACTTTCTTTACAGCTTCTACTATGGACCCTACCACGGCTATGTGATTGTCTTTGATCATCACGGCGTCGTACAAACCCATTCGATGGTTTGAACCTCCACCCACTGTTACAGCGTACTTTTCCAAAATCCTTAAATTCGGCGTGGTTTTTCTCGTGTCCGTTACACGTACTCCAAGATCCTTTACCAGATTCACATATTTTCGAGTTTTAGTTGCAATAGCGGACATTCTCTGCAGAAAATTCAAGGCGACTCTTTCTCCTTTCAATATAGAAAGCGTTGGCCCGTTAATTTTCGCAATTCGATCACCTTTTTTCATCTCTTGGCCATCTTCAATAATGCTTTTAAATTCAATCGATTCGTCCATCTTTGAGAATACCATTTTTGCAACTTTCAATCCCGCTAAAACTCCGTCTTCCTTTGCCAGTATGTACCCTTCACTTGTATGAGAAGATGAAATGAGATTTTCAGAGGTCACATCACCCATTCCAACGTCTTCTAAAATGGCCCTGTTTATTATATCTTCAACGATTTTTTCATTCCAGAACATCTGTCGTTCATCTCCCCTTATTCGTTGTAATAATATGAAAATGCTCCCACTCTTTTTTGCTTTCAGGATGATCTTTTCTGAAGTGTGCCCCTCTACTTTCATTTCTTAACAACGCCGCTTTTGCAATTAGAGCTCCTACTGTGAGAGCTTTGCGCGTTTTCCAGATATCTTCATTCCACCCTTCTTCCAATTCTTCATTCTTTTCTTTCACCCATTTCAAAAAGGTACGCAGATCGTTTTCGTTTCTTTCAACACCGGCGTAAAGAGATAATTTATGACGCAATTCTTTTTGAATTTCTTTAGCTTTTGAAGCCATCTTCGAACGTTTTTCATACTTTTGCATTATTTTTTGAATTTCCACTCCATCATCGCTTTCCAACTCTTCTTTTTGAGCACTTAAAACGGCCCGATGGGAAAATACAAGTCCCTCAAGTAAAGAATTGCTTGCCAAACGGTTTGCCCCATGCACGCCTGTACAAGCGACTTCGCCGCAAGCGTACAAACCTGGAATGTTCGTTCTTCCAAAAGTATCCGTTTTAACTCCGCCCATGGTGTAATGGGCGGCCGGGGCTACCGGTATACGATCTTTTCGCATATCAATGCCGTACTTCATGAGTGTTTTAAAAATAGTTGGAAAACGCTCTTGAATGTATTCACTTCCAAGGTGAGTTGCATCCAACCAGACATAAGGAGTTTTCAAGCGCTTCATTTCTGACATTATAGCGCGCGAAACAACATCACGAGGTGCAAGTTCCGCTTTTTCATGGTATTTGGGCATAAATCTTTCCCCTTTTTCATTTAAGAGCGTCGCTCCTTCTCCTCTTACACTTTCAGAAATCAAAAACGATAATCCTTTAGGATTGTAAAGTGCTGTAGGATGAAATTGAATGAATTCCATGTCCATAATTTCGGCTCCAACTTCGTAAGCCATGGCTATCCCGTCACCGGTGGCAACGTCAGGGTTCGTAGTACTTTCGTACAGAGCGCCACATCCTCCACTCGCTAAAATGACAGCCCGCGCTTTGTAAAACTTAAAAATTCCTCTTTCAAAAGTTAGAACACCATTTACTCTTCCTGAATGGTTCCTTAAAAGTTCTAATACAAGCGCATTTTCCACGATTTTGACGTTTTTCTTCTTTCCAACTTTTTCACTTAAGAATTCTCTTAGCTTCTTTCCTGTTGCGTCTCCTCCAGCGTGTAAAATTCTTCTTTTTCCATGAGCGCCCTCTAAAGTGAAATCTATTTTTCCATTTTTGTGATCAAATTCCATCCCCATATTCATTAATCGTTTTATCTCTTTTGGTCCTTCCCTTGTTAAAATTTCGACCGCTTTTTCTTCACACAACGACGCACCGGCTTTTAATGTGTCGTTCATGTGTAATTCCCATGAATCTCCCTCATCAATGGCAGCGGCCACTCCCCCTTGAGCTTGATTGGTATTGCAATCTTCTACACGCTTTTTGGTCAAAAGCAAAACCTTCGCATTTTCGGAAAAATTTAGCGCGCTGTAAAGGCCAGCGACGCCGCTTCCTATGATCACAAAATCGAATATCTCATTCATTTTGAAAGCCTCAACATCCTTTCTAAAGCATTGTAAGCTTTTTTTCTCGTTTCTTCGTTTATTTCCACTTCATATTCCATTTTTTCTAAGGATTCCACAACATCTTTTAATGTAATTTTCTTCATATCAGGACATATAAAATTTTCTTGCAAAGGATAGAATCTTTTATCTGGATTTTCTTTTTCTAGCCTATGAATTATTCCCTTTTCAGTTCCAACCACAAACGATTTTGAATCGCTCTCTTTTGCGTATTTCAGTATTCCTGCAGTGCTGCCCACGTAATCACACATCTCAATCACTTCATTTTGGCACTCAGGATGAATCAAAATTTCAGCGTCTGGATATTCATTTTTTGCCTTTCTCACATCCTCAACGGTTATCGAGTTATGAACAGGACAATATCCATCCCAAAGAATGATTCTTTTATTCGTATGCTTGGCAACGTATGAGCCTAAATTTTTGTCTGGCAAGAATATCACCGTGTCTTCTTTTAAAGAATTAACGATATTCACTGCGTTTGATGATGTGCAACAAATATCACTTTCCGCTTTCACAGCCGCGGATGAGTTCACGTAAGCGACCACGGCGGCATTGGGATACTTTTTTCTCATTTCTTTTATCTTTTCTACGTTTGCCATGTCCGCCAAAGGACAGCCCGCGTCTTTCACAGGCAACAACACTTTTTTATCAGGTGAAAGAATCTTGGCGCTTTCGGCCATGAATTTCACACCACAAAATACCAATACCTCCGCATCTGTTTTCGCGGCAATTCGGCTCAATTCAAACGAGTCCCCAACATAATCGGCCACATCTTGAACCTCTCCAATTTGATAATTATGCGCCAATATAATGGCATTGCGGGCTTTCTTCAGTTCTTGCACTTTTTCTACCAAATTTTCGTATTCTCTACTTTCTTTAGCCATACCGATTGTCCCCTTTCTATTTCAAAAGAAAATGCTTTTCGCTTAAAGCTTTTAACACCCTTTCCATACTTTCTTCGTTATCCGTTTCAATTGTATGAAGGTGAACGCCATTCGACAGGGAGAGAAGGGGAGTAGCGTTAGACGTTTTAAGAGCACTCATAAACTTTTCAACTTCGTCCAATGTTCCTATGGATATATTTCCGCGCAATTCGCCATATAGCGGATGTTCAACTATAACGTCTAAAACTTTTCCACCATTTTCAACCACACATTCCAATTCTTCTCTTATTCTTTCTCTGGGATGTTTTACGGCTATTATCTTGGTAATACCCTTTTTTTCATTCTTAAAGTTCACCAAAACATATCCCCGCGCCGTGGAAGTTATATCGTATCCTTGAGATTTTAGAATAGAGATATCTTGCACTATAACCTGTCTGGTTACCCCAAGAAGAGTTGCAAGATACTTTCCGCTAAGTTCTTTTGCGCTTGTTGAAAGCAGCTCAACTATCTTTTTCCTTCTTTCTCCCTTTTTCAAATTTTCTCACCACCACTCATGTTTTTAAAATTATAACACCTGTGTATACACGTGTCGATTTAAATTGATTTTCAAAATCATGAGTTTTAGATGAATCACTTTTGAAATGGGTAAAATGAGAAACATTAGCGTTCATTCTATTGACAATTTTTCATGTAGAACTAAGCTTTCAAGAATGTAGAATTCCGCTTTCATAGAATAATCCAATTGGACCCTACGAAAACAAAAGAAGATGAACATTTAATACTTTCTACACTTTATAAGTAGACTAGAACACTTCACATTTAACATTTCCAACGTTGTTATTTAACCATTTCTTCTTTTTGCTTCATAATATCTCATAGAACAGATGGTAAAATGTATTTTGAGCATATGACTATAATAAAGGAGGTCAAGAGTATGGAAAGTAACGAAGTAAAACTGCAAGAATTTTTGATAGAAACGCAGTTCAAAGCGGACGAAACTTTGGCGCTAAACAAAGGAAGGGAGATCGTCACAACCGTTTCTGTGAGCCCAACCGGAAGTCATCCTGCCGCTCATTCTCCCGTGGAAACCATAATTGGGGCGTTAGGAGCTTGCTTTCTCATAAACCTTCAAAGGTATTTCAATGAAAAACAAAAGAAGTTAACAGATTCGGATGTGCATATGGAGTTGAAAGGGTACAGGGATCCGAGTATCCCAAAACTTGTTAAAATAACTTACGTTGTAGAGATAAATGACAAGTTCGAGTTTGATCCAGAAACACTGAAAGAATTCATGGAAAAACAAAGCACAACCTACAGAACTCTGGAAAATTGTGTAGAAATCTCAGGAGAAATTAAAAAGTTTTCAAATTGAATTAAAAAGAGCTCCATTCAACTTCGCTTTTCTTAAAAAAGCACTTCCTTTTTTTACTTAAGAGGGAAGTGCTTTTCAATTTCTCATTATGAAATTTTTAGTGTAAAATTGAAAATGAGATTCTTGTTCAGGGGTGAATTTTGTGAAAAAACTAAAACTGGGGGTTTTAGGGATTTCGCATCATTTTGTAAAGAGAGTACTTTTTCCTTTGAAAAAATCAAACAGTGTGGAGATAATCGCCATTGCAAGCAGAAGTAAGGAAAAGGCAGAAGCTTTTGCCCAAAAGTGCGAAGTCAAAAGGGCGTACGGATCTTACGAATCACTTCTCAAAGACAAGGATGTTGATGCGATTTATATACCGCTTCCAAACCATCTACACCTGGAATACATAAAAAAAGCGGTTGATGCCCATAAGCATGTAATGTGTGAAAAACCCATTGCCTTGAGTTACGCAGAAGCGAAGAGCGCTTTTGAATACGCACAAAAGAACGGTGTTTTGCTTATGGAAGCTTTTATGTATAAGCATCACCCACAATGGATAAGGGTAAAAGAAATAGTTGAAAGTGGAGAAATTGGCAAAGCGGTGTCAATTAACTGCTATTTTTCTTACGACAACAAAGATCCAAAAAACATACGCAACATTTTGGAATACGGTGGAGGAGCTCTCTTAGATATAGGCGTGTATGCCGTTTCAAGTGCAAGGTGGATTTTCAATGAAGAACCAACAAAGGTGCTTTCTCTTTTGGAAAGAGATAAAAAGTTTGGAGTAGACACGCTGGTTTCTGGAATTATGGATTTCAATGGAAAAAATTCACTTTTTACCGTAGCTACTCAAGCTTTTCCTTCCCAAAGCGTGGAGATATATGGAACCGATGGTTTGGTGAAAGTCGAAATTCCTTTTAACACTTTTCCAGATGTTCCAGCCAATTTGTTTGTGAAAACTCACATTGGAAGCCGAAATGTGAAAGTTGGTCCAGCCGATCACTACCTTTTGGAATTCGAATACTTTGCAAGGGCAATCGAAGAGAAGCGCTCACTTTTTTCCTTACAAAATGATTCTCTTTGTAACATGAAAGTGATAGACGCTCTCTTCGAATCTGCAAGAAATGGAAACTGGGTGTTCGTAAAGTAAAAAGCCTATTCTCTTTTATTACAGAAAGACGACTTCATTTTTCATTTTAGATTCGTACATTGCCTTGTCAGCCCTTTTTAAAATGCTGTCTTTGTCGTCATCTTCACGTATTTTGGTTACACCAACTGCGGCAGTGATCTTTCCGGCACAACTTTTTACGGCGAGCTTTTTCTTTATATCTTTGATTCTTTCTATCATGACATTCACATCTGTCGAGGGATCTATTTCAAAGATTACAACGAATTCATCTCCACCAAAGCGGCTTGTACGCGGACGAAAAACCTCATCTTCCTTTCGAACGAGCCTTTGAAGTTCGTCCGAAATTTTCTTTATCACTCTGTCTCCTTCTATATGACCGCATTTGTCATTTACGCTTTTGAAGTTATTCAAATCTAAGAGCACAGCGTACATTTGTTTGCCGCGTTTGACAGCCGCGATCGCCTTTTCAAGGTGGGTAAACATTTCTCTTTTGTTGTAAAGATTTGTGAGTGAATCCCTTGTGGAGAGGGTTTTTAGCTTTTTATTTAAAGCCTCAAGCTTATCATATTCAGATATATCGTCAAAAGTTTCAACGGCTCCTATTACATTTCCAAATTTATCACGCATGGGAATGGTTCTAACTAAAATATGCTTTAACCCTTCATTTTTTGTGTGAACCCACACTTTCTTTTCAACCTTTACTTCCTTTTCCACAGCTTCTACGAGTGGGCATCTGCCAAAGCAAAGATTTTCCCCATTATCGTCTAAGTGTTTCAAAGGGGTTTCAAAGCACTTCTTTCCAACGATTTCACTTTCTTTAAAACCAGTAAGCTCTTCGGCGCCTTTATTCCAGTAAAGAATGAGGCGTTCAGGTTACAAAGTAAACTCCAGTTGCCACGTTATCAAGTATCTCCTCTATGGTAATGAGAGACACACGAGAAATTATTCTTCTGTTCCCCATTTTCAACCTCTTTTACTGTTGATCATTCTTATTCTTTTTTTTCCTTTTTTCACTATTAAAATGGATAAAAATACCAAACCCGCCGTCAGAGAAAATATAACTATCATCTTTGTAAAATTCCTGTCAAATGATTGAATGCCTATACGAATTCCAGCGTAAACGAGCAAGGCAACTAACAGCCAGATCACTATTTGTCCCAACAAAAGTGAAGTTAAATAAATGGTATCGGCTTGCTTTTCTAAATCTTCCTCATCTCTATTTTTCAAGAATTTACCACCTCTTTTTTGAGCTTTTTGGTGTAAAAATCCGCTACGCGTGTTGGTTCAGGAAGTTTATATCCTCTTGAGGTTTTCAATGTGTATTCTAAACAATCATTCAAGCTCACATAACTTCCAGGAGAAATGAAGAGAGGTTTGACGTTGTCTTTTGTGGTTAAAACAACGCCTATTCTCTCATCTTTATCGTAAAGGTAGGTATATTCCCCCCTTTTCTTTTTCGGCATTTCATACGTTCCATAAAGGTGTGATTTTGCAACTCCTATGGAAGGCTTTCCAAGTTCCAAGGCCATATGGGCGGCTAAGCCAAGATGGCGGGGGTGGGCTATCCCTTGTCCATCGAAAAAGAGCAGGTCTGGCTCATTTTTTAGCATTGAATAAACTTTTAAAATCGCCGGTCCTTCCCTAAAACTCAGTAAACCCGGAATGTACGGAATTTCCACCTTAGAGATTGTCCACTTTAATTCAACGATCTCCAACGTTTCAAAGCTCAGCACAACCCCCACTGCCAATGCCTTTTCTTTTGAAAGAAAAGAAAGATCAAAACCGGCCACAAGTTTTGGTTGTTCTACAAGTTTTTGTAAAACCACTTTTGATGACAATTCCCGTTGAATGGATATCATTTCAGATATTTTCAATATACCTTACTTACCACCCATCTCAAATGTTTGTAAGGCTGACCAGTTGCGGACGAAATTGCCCTCATTGCGAGAACGTTGACATTCTTCGTACTTCCGTCTTTAAAGGACAACTGAACTTCTAATTTGTACGCTGTGAACTGCGGGATATTCTCTCGCGCGTTTAGCATCGTTTGAATGGTTGAAATGTTGTAATTTTCGAGCAAAGTGTTTAACTGTTGGGCGTTTAGATTCTTTGTAACATAACCATTTTTCTTCAAAAATTCAAGACTTCTAGCATTCACAAAGGTGTAATTTTTAAAGGCCTGGTTAACCTCTTCTTTTGAAAGCTTTGTTTTTTTCAAAATTCTAACGTTTTTCACATCTTTTCCAACGTATGTAAGCCAGAATGACTTTGCAATCTCAGCTTCTGACACGTTTTTTGCTATTATCTGGTAAGTTCCGGCATTCATAAGGGCATTCGTGTAAATCGGATCTATTTCATCTATGCTTGCGTGAGTTCCATTTACAAGCACATCGTTTACCGTCTTGGCAAAATTAGCACTTAAAGCGAAAACTCCCCATAGTGCGATGGCGCCAACCACCAATGCGATAAGTATTTTGAGCTCTGTTGAGATCTTCAATTTTTGTCCTCCTTTCCGATGCTCAATATTGATAAAAATACATCCTTTGAAATACTCACATTTCCAAGCATTCTCATTCTCTTTTTACCTTCCTTTTGTTTTTTCAAAAGTTTCATCTTTCTTGTAACATCTCCTCCGTAACATTTTGCCAGAACATCTTTTCGATACGCTTTCACCGTCGCCCTTGCGATTATTCTACCACGTGCGGTTGCCTGAATTGGTATTTCAAACTGCTGACGTGGCATTTTTTCTGCGATGCTTTCAACCAACGCTTTTGCAACTTTGTACGCTTTGCTTTCATGCACAACCGTACTCAGCGCTTCAACAGGTTCTTTATTTACAAGAATTCCTATTTTAACCAGCTTTGATTCCCTGTATTCCGCAAAATCGTAATCCATTGAAGCGTATCCATGGCTTATAGCTTTTATTTTATCAAAAAAATCGAATATCATTTCAGCCATCGGCATTTTAAAGTTCAAAGTTACCCTGTTTTTACCCGCATTCTCAGTTGAAACGAATTCACCTCTCTTTTCATTTTGAATGAAATTCATCACAGCACCCATGGTGTCTACTGGCGTCATAATGCTCAAATCTACGTATGGCTCTCTTATCCTTGAATACGTCCCTTCTTTTGGCATTTTTGCAGGGTCAGTGATCTTAACGATTTCACCGTTGTTCATTTCAACTTCGTACACAACATTTGGAGCGGTTGCTATAACGTCAAGATTATATTCTCTTTCCAATCGTTCAACGACTATTTCCATGTGAAGTAACCCTAAAAAACCGCACCTGAAGCCGAATCCCAGTGCGGAAGAATTATCCGGCTCAAAGACAAATGCCGCGTCGTTGAGTTTAAATCTTTCCAATCCCTTTCTCAATTCTTCATAATCTTTTGGATCGGTTGGATAAAGGCCGGCGTAAACAACCGGCTTAGCCTCTTTATATCCTGGCAAAGGCTCTTTTGCCGGATTTACTGCCAGCGTTATGGTATCGCCAACCCGTGCTTCTCGAGCCTCTCGCATTGAAGCGGCAACGTATCCAACTTCTCCGGCAGATAAAATATCCGTTGGTGTCATGTAGGGAGAAAAAATGCCAACTTCGACGACTTCATGAGTCGCCTTTGTAGACATCATTTCTATCACGTCTTTCGTAGAAAGCTTTCCCTCAAATATTCTCACGTGTGCCACCACGCCTTTGTATGGATCGTAATTTGCGTCGAATATCAAGGCGCGCAACTTGTCTTCAGGGCTTCCTGAAGGTGCCGGTATCCTTTTGACAACCTCTTCCATGAGCTCTGAAACACCCTCGCCAGTTTTTGCACTTACCAAGAGAGTTTCTTCGGGTCTTATTCCCAACGTATCGTAAAGCTCGCGTCTCGTCTCCTCTATGTTGGCATTTGGCATGTCTATTTTGTTTATCACCGGCACTATTTCCAAGTTATTTTCTATAGCCAAGTAAGCGTTTGCAACTGTTTGAGCTTCCACACCTTGAGTCGCGTCAACCAAAAGTATAGCCCCTTCGCACGCGGCCAAACTTCTCGAAACCTCGTAAGAGAAATCTACGTGTCCCGGCGTGTCTATAATATTTATTTCGTAAGCTTTTCCGTCTTTAGCATTGTACAAAATCTTAACGGGTTGAGCTTTAATCGTTATTCCACGTTCTTGCTCTATTTCCATGGTATCAAGGTATTGAGCGTGCATTTTTCTTGCCTCAACGCTGTTGGTAAGTTCAAGTATTCTGTCTGCCAATGTTGATTTTCCGTGATCTATGTGGGCGATGATCGAAATGTTCCTTATCAAAGAATTATCAAACATACTTTTACCCCGCATTCGTTTCAGAAAATTCAGAAAGCTCCACAGGAATAACCGTGGATACACCGTTTACCATGGTAATGCCGTAAAGAGTATTTGCTCTTTCCATAACCATTTTGTTGTGCGTCATAACTATGAAATTTGAATCTTTGGAATATTCAGAGAGCAAATTAACAAAACGCTGTGTACTGAAATCGTCCAAAGCCGCATCTACTTCATCGAGAATATAAAAAGCACTTGGGTTTATCATCAAGAGCGAAAAGATAAGTGCAAGGCCCACCAACGATCGTTCACCACCGGAAAGCATGTAAAGTTTTTGTGTTCTCTTTCCCACAAGTTTGACGTTTATTTCCACTGGTGAATTCAACACGTCATCTGTGGTAAAAGAAAGGTAACCGCTACCATGAGAAAAAAGAATGGATATCATCTTTCCAAAGTTTTCGTTTATCACGTTTAAAGTTTCCTTAAGGAGATTCCTTGCTTCATCATCCGTTTTCTCTATGACATTTTCAAGTGAAACTTTAGATCTTTGCAGATCTTTTTTCTGTTCCAACAATTCCTCATGCCTTTTTTCAACCTTAGAATATTCATCTATGGATGAAAGATCGACCGGACCAAGAAATTTCATCTTCTTTTCATAGCTTTTTATTTCTTCGGCTATATTGTTTAGCTCTTCTTCTTTTAAGACGGCGCACTCTCGCGTATTTCCACCAGCTTTTAACAGTTCTTCCAGTGAATTCTGTAAAGCGTTTTCTAAAGACACTTTTTCTATTTCCAATGTGTGTGCCTCTTCACGATTTCTTTCTATCTCTTCTTTTTTTTCATTTATCATTCTTTCAAGATTTTCCAATTTTTGAAGTGTTTGATCACGGTTGCCCTTAGAGCTTTTAGATCTACTGAAGAGGTCTTCCATATCTTTTCTTACAGAAGAAAGATCTCTTTCAACGTTTTCAAGCCTTTCTTGTGATTGTTTCATATCATTTGCAATTTCTTCCATCCTGACATTTATCTCTGAAATTTCGCTTTCTATTTCATCTATGCGTTTTGAAAGTCTAAAAGATTCCTTTTTATAACCTTCAGCCCTTTCTTTTAGCGAGTTCATATTCATCTTAATGTCTATCATCTTTTCTTGCAGGCTTTCTATTTCCTGTCGATTTTTCAAGGTCTCAGTTTTATCGCCACTTAACTCTTCTTGAATTCGCATAAGCTTTGAATTTATCTCTTCTACTTTCACATTGGATTCTTCAACTACTTTTTCGTCTTTTTCCATCCTTTTTAGATAATCTTTTTGGAATTTCTCAAGGCTATCAACTTCTTTTTGTAAAGAAGCCAATTGGGCCATTATAGATTCTTTCGTGTTTTTGGAATTGTTAAGTGAAAGGTTATCCTGAAGCAGGGTTTTTTCGATATCGTTTTTCTCTTTAAATGCTATTTCCCTGCCAACTTGAAGATCGGCTATTCTTGCATCTATTTCCTTCATTTGCTGGGAAATGGCAACGATTCTTCCTTCCACGTCTTTCAAAATTCTTCTTTGAGAAACGAAGTTAGACCTCTCAACACTTCCACCCGTTATGGTACCGGAAGAAGATATGATTTGACCGTCCAAACTCACTATTCTGGAATGAAGAGCTTTTTCCCGTTTTAAATCAATGGCACTTTGAAGATTTTCCACTATCAAATCATGTGAAAACAGGAAATTGACCAGTCCTTCAAATCCTTGAACGGCTTTTACCAATTTCGCCGCGTATCCCACCATACCGGGTGCGGAAATGAGTGAAACGTTTATCACTGGCTCTCTGAGATCTATCATATCCATCGGTATAAAAGTGGCTCTTCCTATTCTGTTTCTTTTTAAGAATTCAACGCATCTTTTGGCCACTTGTGAATCTTTTACTACCACGTTTTGAGCCCTGCCACCAAGCAAAACAGAAATCGCCGTTTCAACATCCTTTGGAACCTCAAGAAGATTTGCGACAACGTCTATAACCCCGTCTATTTTTGCGTTCATCACGGCCCTGACGGCATTGGAATATCCCGCGTATTCTTCAATACTCCTTTTTAATATGTCTCTTTTTGAGTTGAGTTCCATTTTTTGTGAATTCAACTCGTTGTGATGTCTTTGAAGTTTCTCTATTTCCTCATCGATTTTCCGCCTTTTTTGTTCTATTTCAGAAAGTTTTTTATTTTTCTCTTCAAGCTTCTTGGCATAATCATTTTCTTCCTTCAATATTTTATCTAGCCTGTCTTGCAATTGAGCGGCCTTTTCCTTTTTTTCATGAAGTTGCACGCGCAACACTTCAAGGCGTTTTTTCAGATCTTTTACATTTTCTATTGCTTTTGACTTTGCCACTTCAAGGGAATTCTTTTGTTTTGTCAAGGTGGAGATCTCAGATTCCATTTCGGCTTTTCTCTTTTCTATTCGAGAAATCTCTTCGGCTTTTGAGTTGTAAACCTTTTCAAATTTTTCAAGCTCTTCATTCATTTTAGAATAATCTTCGTCCAAGCTTGAAATAAGCCTTTTAAGTTCTTCTAATCTCTCAAGACTCCTATCAACTTCAGAACGCATGGAATCTTTTTTTGTCCCTAGCTCAACGTAATTCGTTCTATCATTTGACAATTTTGAAGAGTACAGTTCTTTAAGATTTGCCAGAGTTTTCTCTCTTTCTCTGTACTTTTCAAGTTCGTTTTCAAATCTTTTTATCTCTTCTTCGACTCCAGATGAAAGCTCTTTGAGCTCAGAGCTTTGAAGTTCTAACTCAAAAAGTTCTTTCTGTTCTTTTTCTATTTCTTCAGAGAGATTTTTCAATTTTTCTTCAACGTCATTCATCTTTGTGGAATTCAAAAAATAGAAGTGGCCAAAGTACGCTCTCTTCAATTTTTTCAATTCCTCTTCATATTCTTTGTACCTTTTTGCTCTCTTTGATTTCAAGTTCAAAGAGCGAAGACTTTTCTCAACCTCAGAGATGATATCTTGGAGCCTCTGAAGGTTTTCCTCAACACCAAAGAGCTTTGAAAGAGTTTCCGCTTTTTTTGCTTTGTAAGTTGCAACGTTTGCCGCTTCTTCAACCAGAGCCTTTATTTGTTCCGGTGAAGAGTTAACCAAATTGGATATTTCACCCTGACCGACTATGGAATAAAGATCTTTTCCCGTCCCAGTACCGGTAAAAAGTAAGTTGATATCTTTCAACCTTGTGGCCGAACCATTTAAAAAGTAAGAATTTTTTCCATCCGCGGTGAATATCCTTTCAACGCTTATTTCCTTATTATTTTCATCAATGAAAACGGCCTTCACCCATGCCTTTTCCGCTTTTTTTACACTTGATGAACCCGCATAAAGTACGTCTGAAGCATTTGACATTCTCAGTTTACTGCTTGCCCTCTCTCCGAATATCCATCTAACGGCGTCAACAACGTTCGACTTTCCAGAACCGTTTGGTCCGACGATACACGTTATTCCCTTTGGAATATCAAACTTAACGTAATTTCCAAAAGATTTAAACCCTTCAACTTCTAACCTTACGAGTCGCATTTGGATATCTCCTTAAGCTTGTCAATGTGTTCTTTTAGCCATTTTTTAAATGATATTGTAGCGTTTTCCGATTCAACCCATATTTTACCATCTTCTTTGAAATCAACCTTTAAATCTTTGTTTCTTCCCACTATCTGTGATCTGAGTTTATCAGGTGCGTGAACTTTTAAGGCATTTGTGGAGATTAGAAATTTTCTGTACAGCGCTGCCCTAGCCAATTCTCCAAAAGATGGGTGGTATGGTCCTGCAACAACGTTGGGAAGGGTTTGAGCATCCTGATACATGCCCAATCTTTCTACGGTGATGTTGGAATCTAAGAAAATTGCCACCATGTCAGATACCCAATCAAGAGCTTCTTTTAGCGTTTGGGGAACGTATTTTTTTTGAATGTACAAACGCTCTAATTCCGTTTCTTTCAGCACTAAAGTTGGATGTATTCTGACGGCGTCCACATTTAAATTTGCCACCTCAAAAGCGGAAAAAAGAGATTTTGACTTTGTGTCTTTCGGAAGTCCTGTCATTAGATGAACTGAGACTTTAACGTTTGCCTTAGTTAAAGATTCGATGGCATTCTTCACGTCTTTTGCGCTATGATAACGTTTGGAAGCTTCTAAAACGTCTTCGCACATAGACTGGGCTCCGATTTCAACAAACGTTACGTGGTGATTGGATAAAAATTCGGCGTCTTCTATTTCATCTGGCCTCGTTGAGATTCTTATTCTGGTTATACCTATTTTCAAAGCGCATTCTTCAACTTTTAAAAGAATTTCTTTCCATTCTTTTATGCCGGTAAAAGTACCACCGTAAAGAGCAATTTCGGAATTTTCATCACCATGGTAAAAAGCGTAAGCTTTTTTTATCTCTTCACAAATCGACAATGGTGTCCTTTTCATCGTTGCCATCCACTCATTGCAAAACACACATCTGTATTTGCACCCTGCATTTGGAAAGAAAATTGGAATTATCTTCAAATTTTTTTCAACCTCTTTAACGCATCTTTTGCCGCTTCCTGTTCCGCGGCTTTTTTGCTTTTTCCCATACCTTTTCCGTAAATCTGTCCGTTCACAATTACTTCGAAAGTGTATACTTTCTTGTGTGAAGGTCCTTTTTCCTCTACAAGAAAGTATTCCGGCAGGGTGCCGTATTTGTCTTGTGTATACTCTTGAAGCATGGTCTTGTAATCGAAGAAGATCTTTTTTTGAGTGGCGGCGTTTATCTTGTCTTTAAGCAATTTTTCCACCGTGCTGTAAGCCCTTTCAAAACCAAAGTTCAAAAAGATCGCTGCCATGGTTGATTCAAAGATATCTGCAAAGATAGATTCTAAGCTATCATCTGATGAACGTAAGCTCTTTCCTATCAACACCAGCTTGGATAGACCGATTTCTTTACTCACTTCAGATAAAACCGGTTCACTTCCTACAACGGCTTTTACTTTCGCCATATCGCCCTCTGCCATCTTTGGAAAGTTTTCAAAAGTCTGATGAGCTATTACCAAACCAACTACAGCGTCCCCCAAAAATTCAAGCCTTTCGTAAGAAGGTACACCGTTTTCATTGGCGTAAGAACTGTGCGTCAAAGCCCATTCGAAATAATGGGGAAATGGAGGAACATCTTCTATTTCTAAAATTTTTAAAGCTTTCAAAACCAATTCCTTCACTTTTCTTTTTCCTCTTTGAAGAATTTAACCGCTCTTTCTACTTCGTTCGTTATAACGGCGTAGGCACCACATTTCTTTGCGAAGTCAAAGTCTTCTACAGTATTAGAGTCCCAAAATACGACCTTTATGTCGTTTTCTTTTGCGAATGAGAAAAAATCGTCAAATCCTTCAATTCCCACAGCGTAAGTTGGAATGTTGTACGAAAAAACGTTTATCTTGAGGCTCAAATTCATGCTCTCTTTTAAAGTTTTAAGATGTTCTTCTCCAAAGAGCATTCCCAGTTTCACGTTTTTGTCTAGTTCTCTTATTTTGACTAACGTTTCGTGATTAAAAGAAGAAAGCCACACCCTTTCAGGGTTGTAATCGTTGATAAGCCCCAACACATCTTCTTCCAAATTTTTGTAACGAATTACATTTGTTTTTAGCTCCACGTCTACTATAACCGACTCTGGAATAATCTCAAAAACCTCTTTAAGTGTTGGCATCTTCTGTCCCATCGATTCGTATCCTTTAATCTCGTCAAGAGTTTCATCTTTTATCCAACCGTGTTTACCGTAAGTTCTGTACATGTTTTCGTCGTGACATACAACCATTTGTCCATCTTTGCTGAGGTGAACGTCCAATTCAATACCATCCGCTTTGTACTCGATGGCTTTTTGAAATGAAAGGAGCGTATTTTCGGGGTAAGCTCCAGAATACCCCCTATGACCCAATATCACCACTTTACACCTCCAACAGATCGCCCTTGTAATATTTTCTCAAGAAGGCATCGTATGTCCATGGACACGTTTCCTTGAAGAAAATCGCCACGGTCAACGCGTATTGCTGTATTTCATACTGCGCGTGTTTATCCGCGCGCAAATTCAAAAAATTCATAAGACTTCTTGCGTTAACGGTCCAATACCATTGAGTGTACAAACTCATCGGCAGTACCATTCTCGCGACTTCTTTCTTCACCCCATTCTCAAGGAGTTCTTTGTAAGTTTTAAACGCAGATTGCATTTGTTCCCTCATCGCTTCCTCAAGTCCATTCGCCCTACTTTTTTTGGGTACGTAAAATTCTTCATCGAATTTTGTGTACCTGCCGGAACGTTCCATGAAAGATCCTATTCTGTGTCTGAACCATTGTCTTGCAACAAAAATAGGAGCTTTTATTTGAAAGGTAAAGACTATGTGTTCAAATGGAGATTCATGACCATTTGTCATCAAGAGCTCTATAAGCCTTTTATCTCCCTGTGGATCTGATTTAGACATGTAAGATATTCGTGCCGCACGCGCGGCTGCTTTATCTCCACCAAAAACATCTATCAGTTCTACAAAACCTTTGTCAAGAACTTCAATCTTTTTTTTCACTTTTAATCCCCCATTGCTTCAATTTCATGTGTAAAGTGCTCAAACCTATTCCCAATATTTTCGCCGTTTTTGTCTTGTTGTCTCCAAACTTTTTCAGAGTACTTTCAATCACCAATTTTTCAGCCTCTTCTAAAGAGATGCCTATCGGGACTTTAACGTATTCTCTTGAAGGATTGTCCAATTGAATTGGAAGATCTCCAACTTTGATTTCTCCTTCATTTGAAAAGACCAACGCAGATCTCACGATATTTTGAAGCTCTCTCACATTTCCAGGGAAATCGTATTCCTTTAAGGCACTTAACGCCTCCTGACTAAAGGGTTTTGCTTTGACGTTCAATTGCTTTGAAAAAAGCTTGGTGAAGTGTTCAACAAGCATTGGGATATCTTCCTTTCTTTCTCTAAGAGGTGGAACGTCTATTTTGACGACGTTTATCCTGTAATACAGATCTTCACGAAACTCATTTTTTTTCACGGCTTCTTCCAAATTTCTATTAGTGGCAGAAAGCACACGCACGTTCACCCTTTTTGGTTGCGTTCCTCCGAGCCTTTCAACTTCGGATGTTTCTAAAACGCGCAGGAGTTTAACCTGCACAGCTTTCGGAAGCTCTCCGATTTCATCTAAAAAGAGTATCCCTCCATTTGCCAATTCAACTTTTCCTGCTTTTGATTTCATGGCTCCGGTGAAAGCGCCTTTTTCGTAGCCGAAAAGTTCGGACTCAAAAAGCTCTTCTGGTATCGCTCCACAATTAACGGCCACAAATGGCTCGTTAGCCCTATCACTTAACTTCCAAATGGATTTTGCCACGACTTCTTTTCCACTACCAGATTCACCTTGAATGAGAACGGTAACATTTTTAGATGCGACAGTGTTTATCACGTCGCGCAGTTTCCTCATGGCAGCGCTTTCGCCCACCAATTTGGTTGGCAGTTTCAAAGAAAGATTTTCCAACTTCAGCGCTTTGCTCTCCAAAGCCCTCTCGACTTCCGTTGTTAAACTTGCCAATTCAAAAGGCTTTGGAATAAAATTAAAGGCGCCGAGTTGGACCGCCTTAACGGCCGTATTTATGTCACCATGAGCGCTTATAACTATGACTTCGCTTTTTACTACCGCTTCTTCGATGATATCGAGCCCATTTCCATCTGGAAGCATTAAGTCCAATATTGTCAAATCGTAACATGAATTTTCGAAAGCTTTTCTAGCCTCTTTTAAGCTCTTAACGCCATTTGTCGTATGTCCTTCCATCTCAAGTGCCTTGCAGATGAGACGATTTAGACTTGTATCATCTTCCACTACCAATATTTCAGCCATTATCATCACCTAAAAGTGGGATGTGCAAATTCACCGTCGTCCCTTCTCCTTTCTTGCTCATAACCTTTACCTTACCGCCATGAGAAGTAACGACCCTTTTTACAATGCTCATTCCCAGACCAGTTCCACCATTTTTTAACGTGAAAAAAGGTTCAAATATGTAGTCTAACGCATCTGGAGAAATTCCCTTTCCATTGTCTGTGAAGGAAATGGTAACCATTTTCTCTTCTTTTTTTACTTTTACGTTTATTTTTCCATTTTCTTCACAGGCATCCATCGCGTTAACTAAAACATTCAAAAATGCCGAATTCAACGCGTTCATATCTCCCAATACAACCACATTTTCATCGGAGTAGTTGGTCGTTATTTGAATATTTCTATCTCTTGCCCTTATTCTTGCGAGCTTAACGGCTTCCGTAACGACTTCTATCACGTTTAAAGCTTTGAATTCGTATTTTGGATTTGAAAATTCCAAAAAACCCTTTGCCCTTTCCTCAAGCCTTCTTACTTCTTTATCAAGTACGTTTATGGTTTCCAAAATTTCCGAATTGGAACTTCCAAGCTGCTTTTTTAAAAGCTGGACCGATAACTTTAACGACGCTAACGGGTTCTTTATCTCATGCGCTACGCTTGCAGTTATCTTTCCAAGCAAAGCGAGATTTTCAGCTCTACTCAATGCGTTTTCAAGATTTTTCACTTCAGTTACGTCTTCGAATATGTAAAGCGCATTGAACTTTCCTCTAACTTCCATGGAGACTTGTCGTATTATAAGCTTTTTCCCCGTTTTTTTTGAAGATATGATCTTTTTTATTTCCCCAGGAATAATTTCATAAAATCTGAAAAATTCATTTATGTTTTTACCCTTCCAATTCGCTCGATGAGTAGAAAATATCTTTTCGGCACCATGATTGATCATGAGTATTTCGCCATTGGCTGTGGTCATTATTATTCCCTCTTCAAGGGATTCAACTATGTTTCTGTACTCGTTGTACGTTTCAAGTAAGCCATCTCTTTCTCTTTTCAGAGTTTCAGCCAATCTGTCCACTTCTTTAAGGATCTCTCCAAATTCTCCCTTTATCCCTTTTTTTCGGGAAGGTTTAAGGGTTAAAGAAGTTTTTCTCACCCTTCCTATGAGAGTCAATATTGGTTCATCCACGAAGTGGGAAACAAAGAGAATGGTAATAACGTAGAACGCTGCATCGAAAGCTATTACCACTAAAAAATATAGGAGTGCCGGGGGAAGAAAGAAAAAATATATTAAAAATTCAAAGGCAAAAACAACCGAAAACAAAAAAATGAACATTCCATTTCCAAGGCGAGTGTGACTTTCAGCCTTAGAAAAAGGTAATAATTTCACTTTTCACATCACCATGCCACCGTCTACATTTACAACTTGACCGGTTATGTAAGATGCCGCGTCCGAAATTAAAAAGGCCACCAACTCCGCAACTTCTTCGGGCCTTCCATATCTGCCAAGCGGGATCAAGCTCAGATATTGTTTTTTGTGGGCTTCATCTAATTTTTCAGTCATCGCGGTGTCTATAAATCCAGGTGCAACCGCGTTAACCCTTACGCCTTTCTTAGCGTACTCCTTTGCCACACTCTTGGTAAAAGAAATTATTCCTCCCTTTGAAGCCGCATAATTTGCCTGACCGATTGTTCCAACAAGCCCCACAACAGAAGCAATGTTAACCACACTTCCTTTGCTCTTTATCAGATCACGAATGACGGCCCTTGTCATTCTAAATGTACCGGTTAGATTCACGTCCAAGACTTTTTCCCATTCTTCGTCCTTCATTCGCATAAGGAGATCATCCGCCGTTATACCAGCGTTATTCACCAGTACTTTTATTCTTCCAAGTTTTTTTGCGAAGTCCACCGTCTTTTCCACATCGCTTTGAATGCTCACATCCGCTTTAATTGAGTGGGCACCTGTTTTTTCAAGCTCACCGGCAGAATGGACGTAAGTGGCGACCACTTCGTAGCCCAAACTCAAAAGCTTTCTTACCACGGCCAACCCAATCCCCCTACTTCCACCGGTAACTACGGCAACATCATTCATTTTAAGACCTCCAACGTTAATTTCTCTCCAAGCTGAACTTTTAAAATATCAGCGGCACTGAATTGTGATATTATCTCGGCGTACCCAGCGGCGCCTTCTCGAAGAATGAGCGATTTATTTTCTCTGTCACGCTCATCTTCACTTACAAGTACGCTTTTTCCTTTAACTATTATCTCATCACCAGATTCAATATCCAACTTTTTGAGGAGAGAAAATGGAATATTCGTCTCCACATTTTGACCATCGAAAAACGCCACTTCCCCCTCTACTTTGTAGGGAAAGAGAAGCACTTTGTGATATTTCAAACTGTAATATGTCATGTAAAGCTCTCCAACTTCTGATACCTTTTTACCCGTTTTCAAATCAGATACGGTTGGAACCAATATGTTCAGAGAAGATCTAAAAAAAGACAGCGAAAATCCCTCGGGGCTTTTTATTCTTCTGATCTGATGTATTCCGTAGCTCTTTATAACCGCCGTGAACATGCCGTTATCGAAACCAACAAAAATTTTTTCATCTTTTGTTTCAAGAACGATGGGTATTCTCGCGCTTTCGTTAAAGGCATCTACGACGCTTAAAAAGATCGTGCCCTTTGGAAGGTAGTAAGCAATTCGTTCTAAGATGTAAGAGGCACTGTAGACATCTTTTGATTCAACTTGCCTCAATCTAACTATTTTTTCGTCATGACATAAGGCATTCAATTTCGACTCGACCAAATCCATTAAAAGACCTTCATCACTTTTGTCTCCTATTATTACTATCATCGTTAAACATCCTTTTTTGCGACATTTGCCGCCACCAAAACTGGATCCCAAACGGGTGAAAAAGGAGGCGCGTACGCCATATCGAGAGTTGAAAGTTCTTCAACTGTCATACCTGCCGTTATTGCTGAAGCCACGACATCTATTCGCTTTGAAATTTCCCCGCCTGCCATCTGTGCTCCTAAAAGTTTTCCACTTCCTTTTTCGTAGACTAACATTATCTGAACTTCTCTGTTTCCAGGATAGTAATGAGCTTTTGACTTTGAAGTTACAAGTGTCATGCCTGCTTTAAACTTTTCGGAAGCTTCGCGGTATGTAAGACCAGTCCTCGCGTATTCAAGGGCAAATATCTTTGTAACCGCCGTGCCAAGAACTCCTTTGAATTCTTCGTACTTTCCAGCCGCGTTTCTTCCGGCAATTCTTCCCTGCTTATTTGCCGTTGTGCCCAGAGGAATGTACACGCTTTCACCTGTTAACCTGTGAGGTGCCGTTGCGCAATCACCACAGGAATACACATCCTTGAAATTCGTAGACATGTCAGCTCTTACTTCTATCGCATCTTTAATTGAAGTTGTTATTCCACTTGCCTTTGCCAATTCCGATTCCGGTGCAACACCGATTGTAACGAGCAGCATATCACTTTCCAAAACCCCATTGGTGGTACTTAACCTCAAAGACTCTTCGGTTTCTTCCACAAAGTTGAGTTTCGTTTTGGTCATAATTCTAACATTGTTTTTCAGTAATTCACGCTCGATGGTTTCACTCATTTGAACATCTGCCGTTGGCATGACATGCTCCATCATTTCTATGATTGTTACATTTATTCCATTGGCAGACAGCGCCTCTGCCATTTCCAGGCCTATATAACCGCCTCCCAATATAACGGCATCTTTGGGGGCGCTGTCATCCAAAAAAGTTTTTAGTCTTATGGCATCTTGAAGAGTTCTAACTTTGAATATCCTTTCGCCTTCTTTTAAGCCATCGATCTGTGGCATAACGGCCTTTGCGCCAGTTGAAATTATGAGCTTGTCAAAAAAAACATTTATTTCTTCCGAATCTTCTAATCTTTTAACCCTCAGGCTCTTGTTTTTTGGATCTATTGAGGTAACTTCGTGAAGTATTCTAACATCGACACCTTTACTTCTTTTAAAATCTTCAGGTGTGAACACAATTATGTCTTTGTAACTTTTCGTTAGACCTTCTACGTAGTACGGTATTCCACAACCACCGTAAGATATAAATCTATCTTTTTCAAAAAGGACAACCTTTGCCTCTTTATTTTCTCTTACAGCCGCCGCCGCGGCACTCGTACCAGCTGCTACTCCACCTATGACGGCAATATCCACTTTTTCTTCTTTCATGTTGGCGATCACCTCACTAAATTATATCATCGTCCAAAGGTGGTACCTTTACACATATTTATTTTACCAGATCGGTGTTTAAAAAAACGGGAAATTTAACCTTTACTCCTGTCTTTTTCCCGTTTTTAACTCCCTCAATTAAAATCAGTTTTGAATTCACTTCTTTTTTCCCGTAGATCGGAACAAAAAATTTCGGTATTAACCTGTTTTTTTCGAGCAATTCCACATGCGTTAACAAATTCATCGGAGATGTTACCATCCTAAAATATCCTTTGTTTTTCAATATTTTAAAGGATGAAATGACGAATTTTTCGAAGGCGTTTTCATTTCTTTCCAAAAATCTCCTTTCATTTTTGCTGACCTTTCCGCTTGTGTGAAATGGCGGATTGAAAAACACGAATTCAACCGATTCGTATCCTATGAGTTCTGTTATTTTTAAAACGTCCATATTTATCACTTCAATTCTTTCCTCTAGTTGATTCAAATTCACAAAAACTCTCGCTTCTTCACACGCTTTTTTGTCTACATCTATGGCTTTTATCTTAAGATGCGCATTTAGCAATGCCATCATGATAGATGCTACTCCATTCCCGCTTCCAAATTCAACGGCATTCCCCACTTTTACACTTAGCGGGTAGCTCCCCAAAATAACAGAGGCATGGGTATGTTTTATTTCGAATTCATCCGGGGCTTTGAATTTTGGCACTCTTATTTTCAAAATCTCACCATTTCTAATTGTTCAAAAAACGCTTTCATTCCAAGGCTAACACAAGCTTCATTGAGTGGATCGTTGTCTGGAACGTTCATTATTAAAATACTCTTTGGAAAAAATTCATTTTGAATGTTGGCAATTACGCGTTTGAAAAAGCGAGTGTAATCGTCCCATTTTTTTGGAGCAGTGTCTACAATGTAAGCACCATTTGAATTTATTCCCCACACCACGTATCCAATTTTTTCACCATTTTCCACTATAAAATGGTTGTTGTATCTCTGCTGAGCATTCTTCAAACTTAGCGCCTCTCTTTGCCAATTCGGAAATCTCCTTTTTTCTTTTTCATTTAGCGCTGCCATTTCGTATATTTCTTCTGCCGTTGCCTCTTCGAATTTTACAGGCTTTTCTTCAGTGATTTTATCTAGAAAATAAGACGTCAGTTTTCTTTCAAATCTAAAGCCATACCTTTCGTAAAAAGAAACTGCTGGATCGCCTTGTGCCACTTCCAAAAACGTCTTATTCGTGTTTTTCCATTTTAAAGTGTCTAACGAGTATTCTAAAAGTGCCGTACCGTAACCATGACCCCTAAATTCTTTCAATATTCCAAAAGCGTCTATTCTCGCCCTTGGAGGTCTGATCGCATTTATGGAAAGACCAATTTCTTTGCCGTTGATAAGTATGAAAAACGAGTTTTCGAGTGAAATGGAATTTTCTTCTACATCAAGTTCAAAAGAAATGACATCCCACTTTATAGGAATGACGTAGTCCGAAAATATTTCGTTTACCATATCCACTACTTTGCTTAGAGACGATTCACTTAACTTTTCAAACGTCACTTCCACTTTAATCATCTCCCGTATCAAATTATGCCTTCTTCAGCCAATCGATTAAGGTAATACTTTGCGTCTTGGAGAACATCTTGACCAATTTCAAATTCGTGCTTTGAAAGCTCTATCGAATTTTCAAGTGAGATCCCCAATTCCATGAAATTCAACAGTTCATATTTGAAGCTCCTGAATTCAGGAATGCGTCTGGTCACTTCAAAAAACCATTTTCTATCCTTTTCATTCATCCACACGTCTTGAATTGGACCTTTTACTTTTCTTAAATGTTGAGGCTTAACAAGATTCTGGGCTTCCTCCGCCTCCTTTGAATATGGGCCAAGCATTTTTTTCAACGTTTCCACTTTTGTGTACTTTTCCAGTTGTTTCATCTTCTCCTGTGCCATGTGAGAAATCCATTTTTTCACCAAAGGCACTTCACTTTTTACGTAATTCTCAACGAATTCTTTGGCAATATTTGCTTGCACTTTTGAAGAAACCGTTTTTGGAAAATCATAGGTAACATCAAACAACGAGTTAAGAACGCCCTCACCTATCCATTTGAAAGATTCAATCGAAGATTTGTCTGGAGTGTCTTCACTCGTGTGATAGAATCTATCCGGAAACTGAGTTAATGAAGTTGCTCCAACTCCTATCGTCGCGTCGGTGAATATGAAGTGATCAGAGCCCTCAAAATACCGTCCCGTTACCATTTTGAAGTTATCATTTTGAAGATTAGCGTAAAGCAAATCGCTTACAATAGAAGGAATAGACCAAGGTGTTGACGATACTTGTAAAACTGCCCCCGTTTTTGCTTGATCTTCACCCACCATATCAAGATTTATTCCAAATTCAAAATCGTAATCATGATCTTGTAAATACGATATAGTTCCATACATTTCTGGTACCCAAAGGGAAATTACTTCCCTGTCTATTTCAACTTTTCTTAAAACCCTCGTGATTTCTGCCAACAATGCCGAGCCACTGGCGTTATCATTTGCACCGGGGCGTGGATGACAGAGATGGGCGGTCAAGATCACAGGCTTTTTAGAATTTCTCCTTCCAAACCTAGCTTCCAACACCTCCAAAACGTTATTGCCTTCATCCGAATCTATAAGCGCTTTTATTTTTACATTACCATTTTTCAATTGTTTTTTTATCTTTTTGTACTGATCATAACTGAGCGCAAAACCAAAAATACCTTCTCTAACGTGGGAAGGAAAAGATGTGTAATTAACCGCGTGTGATAGCAGATCTGGAGTTCTTTCTATTGATTTGACTTGAAATCTCATAAAGTATGAAAGTACGCATTTTGCCCCAAATTTTTCCACTCCAAGATCGTAAACTCTTGAAATGTCTCCATTTGCAAGAATGGCTTTTCCTTTCACATTTTTTCCTTCGTAATCTTTTGCTTTTTCTCCGCTGCCAACGTCAACCAGCTGAAGGGTTTGAACTCCATTGGTAGGAGATGACATGAAGATCGCAGATATTGGTGAAAGTCTTAGATCTGATACAACGTATTCTCCATTTACCTTCAAAAATCCGCCATTGAGATTCCAACCTTTCGGAATCTTCCATCCTTCGCAATTTACGCCCGCAGGGTACTTTAAAATGTTTGAGTCTCCCACAACGCTTTTTACAAGTTCAACCGCACTTGAATATCCTCTTCCGCCTTTCGAGCGATGAAATCTTGACAGTTCGTATTCTATCTCAAACGCATTTTGCGGAGAAAATTCATTTATCCAATTCTTTCTTAGCATTTTCACTCATCCTTTCAATTGCAGATTTCCACAACTCTATTTTTCCGTCCGATCTGAGCTTTCCATTTTTTGTCCAAATATACCCTTTTTTCCATAAAATAAAAAACAATTCCATTTTTTCCTCGTCCACATGGAATCCCTCCAACATAATTTTGGCCACATCATTTGAATTTTTGCCATCTCCCCACGATCACTCCAAGAATGGACGATGAAATTTTCAAAACGTCTTCTATGGAAGGTTTGTATTTCGAGTTTTCGGGCTTCAAAATTACGTTGTCGCCTTGAATGTACAAACGCCTTATCTGAATCTTTTCTCCCTTCCACAAAATCAGATCTCCATCCATTGCGGGTCCCTTTTTTATCAAAGCCACATCACCCTCAGAAAGCACCGGCTCTTCCGAGTCATCAGGTACGATAAAGCCATATGAGCATTCAGCCCATATTGGAAGCTTTATTCGTTCTATCGCTTCTTCGTTAAGTATGGATTTTTCATCGTAAACGGGTATGTCCTTTAACGTGTATTCCCTTAAAGTTGTTTCGGATTTTTCTATATCAGTTGCGCCCAAAAGATAGTCAACGCTTACACCGAAAATTTTGGAAATTTTAACAAGTGTTTGAAAGTCGGGTGCATTTCTTCCATTTTCGTAAGCGGAAATGGTCTTATCACTTAAGCCGAGCATTTTCCCCAAGGCTTTTTGGCTCAAATTTTTCTTTATTCTTAAAGTTTTTAATCGTGAAGAGAAAAATGATGGCATTTTATCACCTCAACTAATTCTACATTATATAGATTTTTTTGTCAAATTAATCTTGTAAAAATAGATAAAAAGATGTATACTACGATTCGTAGATGTTTTTTATTTCTCTACGAATAGGAGATGAAACGGTGGAGAAAGCCATACTTGAGCTCTTAAAAACGCAGGCTATGACGGAATCTCAAATTACAGAAGCGCTTTTACCACTTATGGATGAAAAAATAATTTTTCTCCGCAATGGAAATGAGAGATCTTGCGAAGTCAGGATTGCATTGAGCAACCTTGTTTGTGCAAAAAAGGTGTTCGTTAAAGGTGAAGTATTCATGTTAAATGCTTCTTCGTCATATCTTTCAGAAGAAAAGAAATGTTGAAAGTAATTGTACCCCTTGCCGTGTGAATGTTATAATTGTAGCACTTGAAAGGATGATAGAATTGAATTTTTTAGCTTTGGATACCTCGTCTAACTGGATAAAAATCGCGATACAGGCGAACAATGAAGTCGCGACGCTGAATTTACGTTACAATCGACGAGCGGATTTTTTGATGGTTGAAATTGATCATCTTTTGAGAAGTCTTAATATCTCCTTGAAAGACTTGGATGGAATGGGATGCGTAAGCGGACCAGGACATTTCACTGGATTGAGAAGTGGGCTTGCAAGCGTTAAAGCCATGGCTTTCGCGAACTCTTTGAAAATATCCGCTCTTCCATACGCTGAATGTTTGAACGTTGATGAACCCACGATTTTGTTGAGAAGGGCAAGAAAGGGATGGTGGTACTTTTCTGAATTCGATGGTGAAAAGTGGCACTATTCGTTGCAGCCTACGCAAAAGCTTAAAGAACTTACCTTAAATAAGAATGTTATCTCAGAAGAAGAAGCAGAAGAACTGAAACAAATTGATATGAAAGTTAAAGAACCGATTTTTACCGCTTACGAAATGCTTGAGGCCTTAAAAAGAGCTTTTGAAATGGGTCTTACTTACGATCACATGTCCCTCAAACCATTCTACGTTCAAAGACCTATAGCTCAAGAAAAGCTCATGGAAGGGAAAAATAAATTATGAAAGAAAACTCGTTAAAGCTTCTTAGAAGATTGAAAAGAAATTTCATAGAAAGGGAAGGTGAGCTTGTCTCTCAAGGATTGGCTTCTACGGTGCCGGCTATTGTAACAACAACATTGATCGAACTGAGAAAATTGAAGGATCTATTTCATATGCACGACGCTGTGGAACTTTTAAAAAGTCCAAACGATGAGGTAGTGATCGCTTCTTTGAAATACTTAGAAAAAGTTGAGCATCCTGTTCCTTACGAAAAAATGGCTTTTCTGACGAAAAAGGGAACTAAAGTGAAAAAAGCAGTTGCAAATGCCGCAAAACTTTGTGATTACAAAAGTGCCTGCGAATTGTTGAAGACGCTCCTTAAAGATCCATCACATGATGTGAAAATAAGTGCCCTGAGGGCGTGTGGAGAAATTGGGTGTAACGACGAAGTTGAATACATCAAAGAATTGGCAAAGGGCGATAATGTGGATTTGAAGTTAGAAGCCATAGAAACACTTATAGAACTTGGTGAAGAGGTAACAGAAGATGAATTAAAAAAGATCATTTTCAACCCCTTACTCAACGATAAAGAAAGAAAAAAAGCTTTGAAACTCTTTTTGAAATATTCCATATCTCCTTTGGAAAGTATAAAAAAAGTTTTAAATATGAACCATTTACCCTTGACTTTATTGGCACTAAAATCACTTGGTAAGATGAAATGTGGAGAGGTATGGGAAATCATTGAAGACTTCCTAAAAGACGAACAATTGCCTACAATTGTGGAACCCGTTCTTGATTCGGCTCTTAGGAGTTGCGCAAATGAAAAGAGCGAACTTGAAAAGCTCGCATTGAAACACTTAAACCATCCATCAAAAAAGGTGAAAGTACTTGCCTTTAAAATTTTGATGCAAATGAATGTGGCACAGGCGAAGGACTTAGTCGAAGATTTTTTGAATTCTGATGTCTTCGAACTTAAAAACGCGGCTATCCCCTTTGTTTACAATTACCCAACTCAAGAGAATATCGAAAGCTTGAAGAAGATTATAAACGAAGGTGAAGAAAGAAATGTTGCTCTTGCGCTTAAAACTCTTAGGAAACTTAAAATTTACGTTGAAGAAGCTCGAGAATACATGGGAGAAAATTACTCCCTGAACGTTAAAAAGGAAGCCCTGAAAATCTTGATTTCATCAAAACAAATCGAAGCCGATGAGTTGGAAACAATCGCATTGTCTAACGAGCCTCTTCAGTTAAGAATTACTGCGCTGGAGGGGATTGCGAAGATCGAACCAGAAAAGCTAAATGAAATGGAGGTTACATCATGAAAACTTTAATGGTAACAAGTGGAAAGGGTGGAGTTGGCAAGTCAACGGTAGCGGTTAACCTTGCCATGGAACTTTCTTTAAATGGAAATAATGTTGGACTTATGGATGTAGATATTCACGGGCCAAATGATCATGTCATACTTGGAATAGAAAAGCCTGAAATTCTGACTGATGGCAAACATTTTCAGCCAATAGAAATAGGAAGCTTGAAATTCATGACCATTGCTTCGGCCATAGATGACAGCACACCAATAATATGGAGAGGTCCATTAAAGGCAAAGTTAATAGATCAATTCTTGCAAGATACCATGTGGGGAGATTTGGATTACATGGTTTTGGATTTTCCACCTGGTAGCGGAGATGAGCCACTTGAAGTTTTAAAAGTCTACAACAACAAAGTAGACGGTGCGGTAATAGTGACAACGCCACAAAAAGTAGCGCTTGGTGATGTGGAAAAGATCATGAACTTCTTAAAAAAGATGAAAGTGCCTTTGATTGGAATATGGGAAAACATGTCTTACTACGTTTGTCCTCATTGTGGAAAGAAACATTACCTTTTTGGAAAACACACAGATGAATTGGCAAAAAAGATGCAAACGGATATCATCGCACGCATACCGTTAATACCGGAGGTAGGAGAAAAGTTTGGCGCCGCGAATCTGTTCTTAACGAGGAGTAAAGGCGAAGTGAGAGATGAATTTGAAAAAGCCGTTAAAAAGGTTGTCGATTTTTTGGGATAAGGCTTAGTTTCTTTTTTGAAAAGAGGGGGAAAGCATGGCTAAGAAAGTACGTTTGGGTCTAATCGGAACGGGTATAGCAATGAAGAAGCTTCACTATCCGGCATTGAGAAAGCTATCCGATCTTTTCGATGTGGTTGCCGTGGCGAGTGAACATGTCGAAAACGCTCAAGAGTTCATAAAAGAAATTGACGCCAACATTCACATTTTCAACAATTATCATCACATGATCGTTTCAGGACTTGTAGACGCGGTTGATGTTGCCATTCCACCGCAATTCAACTTAGAAGTTGTTAGGGATGCTCTCCGAAATGGCGTTCACGTTATTTGTGAAAAACCAATAGCCGAAAACGTAAAGGTCGCCAAAGAAATTTTAAAAGTGGCGAGAGGGTATGATCGCGTTTTTATGGTGGCAGAAAGTCAGAGATATGATTTACAACTCAATCAGATCAATGACCTTATTAGAATCGGTAAAATTGGAAAGCCTGCGATGTTCGATTGGAATGTCATCGTGAATTTCTCAGAAGACAACGAGTATGTTAGAACTCCGTGGCGTGTCAACCCACAACACGTAGGTGGCTTTCTGTCGGATGGGGGAGTGCATCATATGGCAGTTTTGAGAGCAATATTCGGTGAAGTGAGTGAAGTTTCTGGTTTTGTCAGGAAAATAAACGATCATATAGGCGGAGAAGATACGATGGTGCTGAATATGCTTTTTAAAAATGGTATAGTGGGCAGTTATTCGGTTAGCTACGGTTTACGTGCACCGGCACATAAAAGCCTGAAGATATACGGTACTCATGGGAAAATGAGGGCAACTCCACGAACAACAGAAGTGATCAAGGAAAATGGAGAAATAGAGGAGTATGAAGCCCCGATAGTCAACCTTTTTGAAGAAGAGTTTAAAGAATTCTACGACGCAGTCGTAAATGGAACGGAAATAAAATTGGGGGCGCCAGATGAGGCGTTAAAAGATCTCGCACTGATAGAGGCAGGTATTCATTCGTCTCACATTGGCTGTGTGGTAAAGATGGATGATTTTTTAGAATGAGTTTCTCTACGAAAAATTCGATATGAAAAGATGTTCAGCGTTTGAAAGTCCCCTTGGAATGATGAAAATATGTGAGGAAAACGATAAAATATGTGAAATAAGATTTGTAGATGAAAGAAATATGATCTTCGAAGACGTAAACGGAGGAAATTCACGTACGCCAACAATTGAAAAGGCAGCAAGAGAACTGAAGGAGTACTTTTACGCAGGGAGAACTACTTTTGATTTCTCAATTTCGCTATGCGGAAGTGATTTTGAGAAAAAAGTATGGTCGGCCGCTCTTTCAATACCGTTTGGAAGGGTGAAAACTTATTCCGATCTTGCCGAATTTATAGGTAGACCATTGGCTTACAGAGCGGTGGCGAATGCGTTGGGAAAGAACAAACTTGTACTGGTTGTTCCGTGTCATCGTGTTGTGTCCAAAAGCGGAATAGGAGGTTTCAGGGCTGGACTGTGGAGGAAAGAATGGCTTTTGAAGCACGAAGGCGTTGAATTGAGCACGCTAATGAAAAGTACAAAGGAGGAGAATTTAAGATGATCGTAAGACCTTTTAAGGCACTACGACCAGATCCAAAGTACGTTGAAAGGGTACAATGCCCACCTTATGATGTTGTGACGAAAGAAGAGGCAAAGAAGTACACCGAAGATCCGTACTCCTTCATGAGTGTTATAAGGCCTGATGCTATAGCAAAGGAAGATGAAAACATTTACGAAGTTGCTGCCAGAGAATTAAAGAAACTGGTAAGAGAGAAGGTGCTGATAAGAGATGAAAAGCCCCTCTTCTACCTTTACTCTCAGACAATGGGACAGCACACCCAGACGGGTTTGGTGGCATGCGTTGCTGCGAAAGAGTATCCAAAAAAAATAAAACGGCATGAACTCACCAGAACAGACAAAGAAAGAGAACGAATAAAACACATATTAGCCACGCGCGCGAATACCGGCCAGGTTTTTTTGACTTTCAGGAGCGATGATAATTTGAAAAAAGCCATTAACGTTGAAAACGGGCGGCTTCTTTACGAGGTTAAAAGCAAGAAACCGGATGTTATACACCGCATCTACTCTATAGAAGACGAAAGCGATATTAAGCGAATAGAAGATGTTTTTGATGACGTTCCAGCATTTTACATCGCTGATGGTCATCATCGTGCATCCGCTTCTGTTCAAGTTTCCAAAGAATTTAACGGTGAGGGAGAATGGAATTACTTCATGGCAACGATATTTCCTCATGATGAGCTTCAATTGATGGGATATCATCGTGTGGTGAAGGATCTGAATGGAATGTCAAAAGAAGAATTTCTTGAAAGATTGAAGAAGGCTAATTTTGATGTTTGTGAAGTTAACAGCAGCGTGGTTGAGCCAAAGGCCGTTCACCATTTTGGAATGTACCTTGATGGAAAGTGGTATGAATTGAAGGCAATTGACGTTAATGAGAAAGATCCAATAAAAAAATTGGACGTTTCCATTTTGCAAGAAAGAGTTCTGAGCCCTCTCCTTGGAATTGAGAATCCGAGAACCGATTCGAGAATAGATTTCGTGGGTGGAATACGTGGAATTCCTTACTTAAAATCTTTGGTAGACAACGAGAATTACGCTGTTGCCTTTGCACTTTATCCGACTAGAATCGAAGATGTCATGGAAGTTGCAGATGCCGATCTCTTTATGCCACCAAAGTCTACGTGGTTTGAGCCAAAGCTTCAAAGTGGTCTTTTAATACACACTTTTTGATCGTTGGGCGAAGAGGTGTTAGCTGATAAAAGAGCTTACAAAGCGTCAGAAAGAAGTTTACGATTTTATAAAAAAGTTTATCAAAGAAAATGGATATCCTCCAACCATAAGAGAGGTGTCTCAACATTTTGGATTTTCTTCGCCTTCAGGAGCTATCGCTCATATTGAAGCCCTTCAGAAAAAGGGATATATAAGGCGTGATCACGCTTCGAGGGGAATAAAGCTTGTAGCAGAACCACCTTTGGAAATAAGCGCGGCGCGTGTATTTGGGCATTTCGATGAAAATGGTTTAGTTCAAGAAAATAAGAAATTAAAGTTCATTCCACTTCCAGACGAAAAAGATGATCTCATCGCTGTTGTGAGTGAAACTAACATTCCTGCGGTGAACGTTTTAAAAAACGATTACGTCATATTTGAAATGAACACCGCAAAAGATGGCTTGGCTATAGTATCGACGAAAAATGGAATTTTCGTTGGCTTTTTGGGAAAATCAAAATTCAAGAAGCTTTCAGGAGAAAAGCAAAAAGAGTTTAAAGTTCTTGGTTCCTTTTATGGCATTTTAAGAATTCAAGAAAGGAGGAAATAACGTGAGTGAAATTAAAGTTGTAAGTTTTAAAATTGGGGGGGAAGAGTACGCGCTGGATATAATGAAAATAGACAGCATTATAGAAGTTAAAGATATTCTAAATGTTCCACAGGCTCCGTACTTTGTCAAAGGGATAATGGATTTTAGAGGGACGGTTATTCCCGTTTTAAGCGGTAAAAAGAAGTTTGTCTCTCCAAATGAGGAAGATGAGAGCAACAAAGCAATAGTGGTAAACATAAAAGATAAAAAAATGGCCATTCTTGTGGATGAAGTAAAAGAAGTTTTGACCTTTTCGCAAAACGTTCTGGAGGAACCACCAGAAGAGATCACAAATGAGTCTAACAAATACATAAGCGCTATAGCAAATGTTAACGGCAGAATGATAATGGTTTTGGATATAGACAAGCTTCTCAGCAAAAAGGAAGAAGAGAAAATTTCAAATTTAAGCGCACAAAATGAAACTAAATAAGCAACTACTCGCGAAGGGAGGAAGCACGGTGGAAAGATCGAAACCGTGTGAAATTCGTTGAACATAAATACCGCTTTTTTGGAAAGAAAAGACGGAGACTTCGAATGGTTCGATAAAAAACTGAGCCAGTTCGGAATAAAAACGGTAAGTGTGGAAGATTTCAACGATCTTTTTGATTTGAACAACGAGATCTTAAAAGCCGGAGGTGTTGATTTTAAAGGGCTCGATCTTGTCGCCCTAGAGTTAGATGAAAATCCGACAAAATTGAATGAGGAGTGCATACTTTCAGATATCGAGCCATGGAAATATGCCGTTATTTATTCGGCAGTGAAAAATTACCGTAATTCCATTGTGTTAGTGGATAGTGACGACTTTGAAAGGGTTATAGAGTCTATAGACGAGTGTGGAGATGTAACTCTCCAAGACAGAAGAATGTTATCTTTGAAGGCCATGTACCGTCTTTTAAGAATAAATTCTCTTACGCACAAGGAATTAAGTGAGGTCTTCGCTGCAGAGAAATTCGAGACCATAATACTAGAAGAGATCGTTCCATTGAGATATGGTGAAAATCCATACCAGTATGCGCACATTTCAAAAATAGCCAAAGAGAACGCCTTTTTTGATTTTCTGGATGAAGATCAACTTCTTGGAATGAGCTACAACAATTTGATAGATCTTCATCTGGCTTTAAGTGCTTTGAAAAATCTTAGGGCTCCATTTGCGGTTCGGGTTCACCATGGAAGTGTGGTAGATGTTGTTAACAGAAACTTTGATTTTTCAAAGGCTCGTGGGGTATTAGCGGTCAATTTTGTTAACGAGAAACTTGTAACCTCATTAAAAGAGAATGATTTGGACGTTCTTGCTGTACCCCAAACAAGCAATGTAAAGGTGAAAGCTAAGAGAATGGTTAAGTTCAACGAAAAATTTCTCTCATTTTCCAATAGAGAATACAGATTTTTAGATGGAAATTTTTTGGTTCAAACTTCTGACGATCTGGAAGAAATGAGATTTTCTTCTGACAATGATGATCCACAGTACCGGTGGGCTAGCGTTATCGCTACTTTGTCTAATTCAATGGCATGTTGCATTTTCAAAGAGGGTGAAATGATAGCGTTGGGAAGCGGTCAACCGGATCAAATAGATGCCTTGGAAATAGCTTTAATGCGGGCTAAAAGGCACTCAAAAGACGTTCAAAATGCGATCTTTGCTTTTGATGGTCCCATAAAAGACGAAAGGGTTTTGAGAAAGCTTGAAGAAGTGGGGAGCGGCACCGTAATACAGCCGGGAGGTTCAAAGATGGACACGTTGGTTAAAGAGAGATTGGAAAGCGCTAACATAAAATTGATCTTCACAGGTAAAAGGAGATACAAACATTGAAAAGGATCGGCATAGTCGGACTGGGAACGGTTGGTGGTGGTTTCTACGAGCTTGCTAAAGAAAGAAGAGAATTTGTCATTCACAAAGTGTTAAATCGTTCTGAGTCAAAATATCTCGTTCATAACGTAAAAAGCCAGACGATTGCTAAAAATATTCAAGATTTAATAGAAGAAGTTGACATTGTTGTTGAAACTGTTGGGGGGACAGACTTTGCTTATAAACTAATTAAAGAGGCTTTGAAAAAAGGAAAGAACGTGGTTACCGCCAATAAGGCTCTTATCTCATCGAAGGGCGTGGAGATTCTGAGATTGGCCAAAGAAAACAACGCAAAAGTGATGTTCGGTGCAAGTGTAGGCGGTGGAATGCCGGCGTTAAGGAATTTAAAGTACCATTCTTATGGAAAAATAAAAAAGTTATATGGCATCCTGAACGCCACTTCCAATTTCATTTTATCAAAGATGACCAGTGGGATGCCCATGGAAGAAGCCGTAAAGATCGCTCAAGAAAAAGGCTATGCCGAACAGGATCCAAGCGATGATATCAATGGTTTAGATGCCGCGCGCAAAGCTTCTATAATGTGCGCTCTAGTTAGCAAAAGAATTCCTAAACTTGAATCTTTTACAATAGAACCCATAACAAATATAGATGCGAAAAAGTTTGAATATGCAAAAAGGCTAAAGAGCGTTGTAAAGCCGATAATTTACATCTCATTTGAAGAAAAAATTAAGATATTTGTTGGACCCGTTGCCATTCCAAAGTACTCCCGCATCGCAAGAGTAGATAAAACCGAGAATTGTTTGGTAATAGAAGGAGAAAGTGGCATGAATTTTTTGAGCGGTGTTGGAGCAGGGCAAAATCCAACGGCTTTTGCTGTAATGGCAGATGTTCTTTCAATAATAAACGACGAAAACATGAATGTTGATTTTGAAAGCTACATAGATTCAGAACTTGGTGAACCTGATTTGGATACTTTTGAAGGATTAAAAATATTCAGACCTTCCATTTGAGTTTGAGCTGATCGATGCCGTTTGATCTTTCTTTACCTTCAATGACCTTCGGCGTGGTCAACTATCCAATCTATAATAGTTTTTCTGAATTCAGTCCCGTCTTGCGGATCACAAAATATTTCATGGTATGCTCCCTTAAATATCTTAAGTTTTTTATCCTTGGAAGCCACTTCCAAAAACAGCTTCTTAGTTCCCCTTGGTGGGACCACCTTATCGTTCTCGCCGGCCAAAAAAAGTATTGGAAGAGACAGAGACTTGGCCTTCTCGAAAGTTATTTGAACGTTTTTAAACAATTCATTTGCCAGCCGGGCGCTTATTTTTGAATGGACTAATGGATCTTTTATGTACTTTCTAACCGTTTCTTCGTTCCTTGAAAGCGTGTGAGGGTCTATACCATTCGAAAAAGCAAAAGTGGGAAAGAGAACAGAAGTGATCTTTACAACGAACTTCAAAATAGAGGGAACGTTATCAGAAACAAAGGCACCACTAGAAAGGATTAGCCCATTTATCGTGTTCGGGTATTCTTCTGCATAGCGAGCGGCTATTAGCCCTCCAAGGCTATGTCCTAACATGAAAAGGGGAAATTCATCCTTTTCCATTTTCACAAAAGATCTGAGATCTTTCAAAAACAAATTAAATGAATCAACATGACCCTTCTTCGTTGAATTCTTGCCGTGACCTCTTTGATCAAACCCCACCATTTCTATTCCGGCATCGTTAAAATCCTTGGATATCGCATCGTAACGTCCAACATGTTCTCCAAGACCATGCACTATTACGAGCTTGAACTTCTTTTTAGAAGCGGGCCATCTTATCATTCGGGTACTTTTTCCATTTAAAGTTATCATTTTTTTCTCCATTTTTCCCTCCATCTGAATGAAAAAGTTCCAAAACTCCAACAACCTTGAATTCCCATGTTGTACATGAAAATTGCAAAAGACAATTTTTGAAATGTTTTGTAACGTTGAAGCGCATGATGGCTTAAGCTATTTGTATTTTACACTAAAAATTTTCCTGATGAAACCTCTTTGTTAACTACGTTGGTGTTCCTTCCAGTTTTGTAATTTTTAAAGAGAATTAAAAGGGCTGTTTTTCATCATAGGATGAGGTCTAATCTTTTTTGAAATGCTTTGTGACAGACGCGGATAATGAGATGGGTTATTAAATTCTTAAACTTAACACACGGCGAATAAAAAGTTGATACGCATTTCGTGGTAAAATTAGTATGGTGAACTTTTATGATGAATGTATCAAAATTGGGATTTGAAAATCCTATTTTACACTACAAATTGGATCCGGGGGAAATGGGAGTGGCGTCTCCCTCCTCTGCCATGTTAAGCATCAGTAGAGTAGCTGGTCATGAAACGGGAAATGCGGCTAGAATGCGAGCAGAAGCCGTCGCAAATGGCGGATACGTGATATATTCAGCCATAACGCTGGATATGAGAAAAAGAGGAGCTTTTCTAGCGGCGGTGGCTGGAAAGACAACGGTGGAAGTTTACTATCCAAATGGAAAAAAAGGAAAAAGTTATATCAATGGCAAAAAGAAAACAAGTGATTTTTTTCCAATTCAAAGTGTGGAAATAAAGTTGAAGATGGCATTAAACGCTTTGAGAAATTTGCTTAAAAACGCGACGGATCCCGCAGAGAGAGAAAGAATTAAAAGAAAGATCTCTCAAATTGAGAATGCCATTAACATGTTAAGAATGGGGAATATTCCCCTTCAGAATATGGAAAGTTTGGTGAACGCTTATGCGTAAAGCACTTATGGTTGTGGACATGCAAAATGATTTTGTCACAAAAAATGGGTCGCTTTATTTTGAAAAAGCCGAAAGTGTAAAACCAGTTGTTTTAGATTGCGTTAAAAAATACATAGAGAACAACGCCCCAATTATCTTTACTCAAGATTGGCACGATGAGTATGATAAAGAATTTAATATTTTTCCAAAGCATTGTATTAAAGATACTTGGGGAGCTCAGTTATTTGATAACTTAAAGAAAATAGCAGAAGAATACGATAACGCTTTTTTCGTGAAAAAGAAAAAGTATTCCGCTTTTTACCGAACCAACTTAGATGAAAAGTTAAGGACACTTTCTCCAAAAACTGTTGAAGTTTGTGGGGTAACCACCAATATTTGTGTGCTTTTCAACGTTGAAGAGTTGAGAAATAGGGATTTTGAAGTAATCGTGTATGAAAATGCCGTAGCTTCTTACGACGATAATTTACATGATTTTGCAATTCAACAAATAAAAGACGTGCTTGGAGCCAAAATATGTACATGGAGGTGAGCTTGTGAGAGCTCAAAGGCTTGATCCGAGGGTTTTCAAAGTACCCATTGATAGGATAAGAGCGGGTTATTACTCGGACAAATACTTTACGAGATACGTGGAAGTTTTGAAAAAAGACGATCACCATCCAAAGGTGCTCTATCAATTTTTTCCAAGAAGAGATGCCGTGATCGTTGGTATAGATGAAGCCCTGGCAATATTGAAAATGTGCACAGGTTATTACAAAGACGAAGAAAAAGCCGATTCGATTTTCAAAGAATTACTTAAAGCGGAACGTGAATTGCAAGATGCCGTTTACATCATGGACAGAAAAGAAATTGAAAAAGCGAACCACAAAAGGTGGGATTTGCGTGAAGCGCTTAACAACTTGTGGGTGGACAAATTTTCTGAGATAGAAGTTAAAGCCCTTTACGATGGCGAAGAGGCAAAAAATATGGAAGCCATAATGACAATTGAAGGAGATCCAACTTATTTCGGATATTTAGAAACAGTGTTGCTCGGAGTAATAGCAAGAGGCAGCTCCACCGCAACTGCTGTCAAGAAAGTTGCGAAAGTTGCAAATGGAAAACCCATTTTGTTTTTCTCCGCACGCTTTGATCACTATTGGGTTCAGGCGACAGATGGTTACGCCGCTTTTAAATCTGGAGCCGATGTTGTTTCAACAGATGCAAATGCCGATTATTGGGGAGCTGAAGCGACTGGAACCGTTCCTCATGCACTAATAGCGGCTTATGAGGGATCCACTTCGAAAGCTGCCATAAAATTCGATCAATACATCCCATCTCATGTTAACAGAATCATTCTCGTCGATTGGGAAAACGATGTTATAGGCACAACAAAGAAGATGCTTCAGGACTTTTACGAATACGTTACCGGCGAAAAGTACAGAGAAGGTTCTCCTTTACAAAAAATAATAGGTTCCGGAAAGAACAAGATATGGGGAGTGAGATTTGATACTTCTGGTACGCTAAGAGACGTGTCAGTTACTCCTATTGGGGAGATGTCTCTGGGAGTTTGCCCTGAGCTTGTCTGGAAAGCGAGAAAGGAATTTGATTCTATGGGTTTGGAAAACCTTAAAATAATAGTTTCCGGTGGATTTAATGCCGATAAGATAGCACTTTTTGAAAAGTTAAAAGTCCCGGTGGATGCGTACGGAGTAGGCTCTTCGCTTCTTAAGGAAAAGGTAGATATCACTGCGGATATAGTCGAAGTAAACGGAAAGCCTTGTGCAAAGGTGGGGAGGAAAAAATCGGATCTTTCGCGATTGGAAAAAGTCGAGTATTGAATACAAATGATGCAGAGAATCATGAAGACGGTAGGATCAAATTAGGAGGTGTACTGAATAAATGAATGAAAAAGGAACATGGGTTGTGAAGGAAGGCTTTGCGGATATGTTTAAGAATGGAGTGATAATGGATGTTACCACTCCAGAACAGGCCAAAATAGCCGAGGAGGCTGGCGCCGTTGCGGTTATGGCCCTGGAAAGGGTTCCCGCAGATATAAGAAAAGCTGGCGGAGTGGCGCGAATGGCGGATGTGGGTCTCATACACAAGATAATGGATGCCGTTTCCATTCCGGTTATGGCGAAGGTAAGAATAGGACATATTGCAGAAGCGAGAATTCTGGAAGCGTTGGGAGTTGATTTTATAGATGAAAGTGAAGTCCTTACACCTGCAGACGATAAATACCATATAAACAAACATGAATTCAATGTTCCCTTTGTTTGCGGTGCGCGAGATCTTGGAGAAGCTCTGAGAAGAATTTCAGAAGGCGCCGCGATGATAAGAACAAAAGGTGAAGCCGGGACGGGTAACATTGTGGAAGCTGTTAAACATATGAGAACGGTTATGGATGCGATAAGAAGGTTGAAATTCATGGCAGATGAAGAGCTTTCTGCTTTTGCAAAGGAAATACGCGCGCCGTTAGAACTTGTTAGAATTGTTAAAGAAAGAGGAAGACTTCCGGTGGTGAATTTTGCAGCAGGTGGGGTCGCAACACCTGCAGATGCCGCTTTAATGATGTTGCTCGGAGCGGATGGGGTCTTTGTTGGCTCAGGAATATTTAAGTCTTCCAATCCTCCAAAAATGGCAAATGCCATAGTGCAAGCAGTCCTTCATTACGACGATCCTGATGAACTTGTTAGAATAAGTGAAGGAATAGGACAAGCTATGGAAGGTCAAGAAATAGCAGCTTTAAGCGAAAAATTGCAAGAAAGAGGTTGGTGATAAGAATTGGGCATACACAACGTATGCCCAATTCCTTCAATTTTGAATGTGAATTTTATAGAGAAAGGGGAGAGAGGCCACTCGTTGGCCGCTTTGTTATGAAAATAGGCGTTTTGGGAATGCAAGGTGACATAGAAGAACATCTCGACATGATGGAAAAATTAGATGTGCCAACGATAAGGGTAAAATCCTCCAATCATCTCAATTCTATTGATGGACTAATAATTCCCGGTGGAGAAAGCACAACAATGGTAAAGCTCTTGAAAAAAACGGGGCTCTTCGATGAATTAAAGCAAAAAATAGAAAACGGTCTCCCTGTTTACGGAACTTGCGCAGGTATGATACTCCTTGCCAAAGAAATAGTTTCTCACCCGGAACAGGATTCCCTTAAAGTGTTGGACATAGCGGTTAACAGAAATGGTTACGGCAGACAGGTTGATTCTTTCCAAGTTGATATCCCAATTCCAATTCTTGGAGAAAAACCATTTAAGGCCATCTTTATTCGTGCCCCCATGATAACGAGGGTAGGAAAAGACGTGGACGTGCTTGCCAAGTACGATGAAACACCTGTTATGGTAAGGAAAGGCAATATTTTTGCGTCATCTTTTCATCCGGAAATTACGAACGACACACGCATTCATGAACTTTTCCTAAAGGTGGTAGAAGATGCTGCTCGCCGTTGATGTCGGCAATACGCACACGGTTTTGGGACTTTTTGATGGTGAACAAAACGTGAACAACTGGAGGATTGCTACTTCTCATATTGAGACGGAAGATGAATTGATGGTTAACGTTAATAATCTTATAAATTTTTCGAATAAATCGTTTAATGATATCAAAGCCATGTGTGTAGCTTCCGTAGTTCCAGGTGTTAACAACGTTTTTTTGTACTTTGCAAAGAAGTACCTGCATTCTGATCCGATGTTTATTACCACGGAAAGTGTTGACTGGATAGAGTGGAACGTGTACACGCCAAGTGAGATTGGCGCTGACAGGATCGCGAACGTCATTGCTGCAAAAAAAGAATTTAAAAAAGACGTTATTGTTGTTGATTTTGGAACCGCAATAACGCTGGATGTTGTAACCGACAAATACGAGGGAGGATCTATACTTATCGGTCCACGCACTTCGCTAAAGGCTCTTTTTTCAAATGCGGCAAAATTGCCTGCAGTTTCTGAAAAGTTGCCATCCTCTGCCGTTGGAAAAGATACCCCTTCGAATATACAATCGGGCACAATGCTGGGTACTTCTTTTGCCATTGATGGCCTTGTAAAAGCCTACGAACGAGAGCTTTCAAAAAGCTTTAAAGTGATTGCCACGGGTGGAGAAGGAAACCTCTTTTCCAAGATATGCGACAGGATAGAAGCGTACGATCCGCTTCTAACTTTGAAAGGTATTTCATATTACTACGAAGAGTTGAAAAAAAGATGAAAGCGCTTCTGGTTAATCCATACATTTACGATGTGTCAGCTTACGATTTTTGGTTAAAACCCGTTGGTCTTTTGTACATTGCATCCGCGTTGAAAAAAAGCGGTGTGGAAGTCAAACTTCTGGATCTTCTGGACAGATCTCTTCCAAAGAATAACGTTCACGAAGGACCGTATGGTACCGGAAAATTTCACAGCGTGGTTATAAAAAGTTTGATGGAAGAATATGGTATTCCTCGTTATTTAAAACGATACGGCGCACCCAAAGAAGTTTTTAACTCTTTAGATTTTGAACCCGATGTTATATTGATCACGTCGATGATGACATACTGGTACGGTGGCGTTTTTGAAACTGTTAAAATCTTGAAATCGCGGTTCAAAGCTCCAATAATACTTGGTGGAAATTACCCAACCCTTCTTCCAGAACACGCAAAAAGATCAGGCGCAGACGAAATTGTTGTTGGAGAGGGAATACCAAAAGTGTACAACACGATTGAAAAACTCACCGGTGTGAAGGTTGAACATGCGGTGGGAAATGACTGGTTTGAGCTGTTGAAACCGGATTATTCTTTTTATAAATCCTTAAAAGCCGCCGTTGTCCACACTACATTTGGATGCCCTTTTAGGTGCACTTATTGTATAGCGTGGAAAAAAGGATTCAAAGTTAGAAGCGTAGAAAGTGTCCTGGAAGAAATTGAAAATTTGAAAGCACAGGGCGTAAAAGATTTGGCATTTTACGATGACGCGCTTCTTGTCAAAAAAGAAAGATTTAAAGAAATTTTGAGAAATTTGCCCGATGAAATGAATTACCATTTGCCAAATGGAATTCACGCCAAGCTTTTGGATGAAGAAACGGCGATGCTTTTGAAGGAAAAGAATTTCAAAACGATAAGGATAGGATACGAAACAAGTGATGTGGAACTTCAAAGGAAAACAGGCGGAAAAGTGAGCAACGAAGCATTTTACAATGCTGTTAATCTTCTAAAAAGAGCTGGATTTACCGAAAAAGAAGTGGGAGCATACCTTATCGTTGGACTGCCGGGGCAAAGTTTCGAATCCGCTTTGACAGATGTAAAGCGTGTCGTAGAGGCTGGCGTGAAGCCCGTGATAAACGAATACACCCTCATTCCTGGTTCTATAGATTGGAAAATAGCCGTGAACGAAAGATTAATTGATGAAAACGTCGATCCGCTTTTGCTAAATAATTCGTTAATGGGTTACTGGTGGAAGGGATCAATGGGTATTGAAAAAATACAGCTTTTAAAGGGTATTCTTCATAAGTACACGCTTGGAAAATTAAGTCGAGAAGAACTCTTAAATCTAAAGCCTGAAAATGTGTAGTTTATGATTTTATTTTCACGTAAGAGTGTGTGCATGGCTTTGTGGTATAATTTTTCAAAGAGGCATTAAAGAGGGGAGGCATTCTCACATTTTGAGTGAGGAGAAGCGTATGAGCAGATCGGAGAAAATGAAAGAATTTCTCATGGAAAAGGGTTTGGACTATTTTGTGAGTATTTCTTCCGAAGGTTCAAACACCACCGTTAGGTATTTCAGCGGTTTTAGTGGGGATACAGGAGCGGTAATCATAGGAGAAAGTGAGCGTTTCATAGTCGTTGATTCGCGTTTTTACACTCAAGCTTCTCAAGAATCTGATTTTGAAATGGTGAAAACTGAAAATTCTTCTCTTATGGATAAAGTGGGCGAAATTGTGAAGGGAAAGAAGATAGGCGTAGAAGAATCCAAGATGTTTTACGCTTGGTATAGAGATTTGAGTTCAAAGGCTGCCAGCATTGAAAATGTTGAAGATAAGGTTTACGAGTTGAGAGCTGTCAAAGATGAAGATGAGATTAAAAAGATCGAGAAAGCCGTGGAAGTGGCTCAAAGTGCGTTGGAAAGAACACTGGAAAAATTCCATGTTGGGATGAGTGAAAAGGAATTTGCGGCCATTCTTGAATTTGAAATGGCAATGGGAGGAGCACAAAAGCCTTCTTTTGATACAATAGTGGCATCTGGATATCGTGGTGCCTTGCCACACGGGCTTGCTTCTGATAAAAAAATAGAAAATGGTGAAATGATGGTAGTTGATTTTGGAGCGTTGGTAGATGGGTATTGCAGCGACTTAACCAGAACATTTGCCATCGGAAAGGTTTCGCAAAAAGTTAAAGATGCTTACAACGCCGTTTTGAATGCTCAGATGACAGCCATGAAAGCCGCCAAAGCTGGTATGACCGGTAAGGAAATAGATGCAATTGCGAGAAACGTATTAGAAGAAGCCGGTTTGGGTAAATATTTCACACATAGTTTGGGACACAGTGTTGGAATGGACGTTCACGAACCACCGTTTTTAAGTCCCAGATATGAGAAAAAGATCCCTTCGCATGCAATCGTCACTTTTGAACCGGGCGTTTACATAGCAAATGAATTTGGAATACGTATAGAGGACGATGTACTTTTAACTGAAGAAGGCTACAAGTGTCTATCATCTTTCAAAAAAGAATTCACACAAATATGAGGAGGTTGTACCGGTGATAGATGTTACAAGTTTAAGAAAAGGGACACACATAATGTTAGATGGAAAGATCTACAAAGTTGTTGATTTTTCGATGCATAAAATGGGAAGGGGGCACAGTGCAGTTGTAAGAACAAGACTTAAAGACGTTTTAACCGGTTTGGTACAGGACAAAACGTTCAAAAGTGGAGAAAAAGTTGAAGAAGTGAGCTTGACTTTGAAATCCGCTCAGTATTTGTACAAAGACGAAAGCTTTCTTTATTTTATGACGAGTGACGATTACGAACAGTACTCACTTCCCATTAAAGACTTTCAAGAAGAACTGAATTTCATGACTGAAAATATGGAACTCAACCTTGTTTTTCACGGAGACAAGGTTATAGACATTCTTTTACCTGCGAGTGTTGTTTTAGAAGTTGTGGAAACTGATCCAAGCTTCAAAGGAGACACGGTTTCTGGAGGCGGGAAACCTGCTGTTCTCGAAACGGGATTAAAGGTAACGGTGCCATTTTTTGTAGAAAGAGGAGAAAAGATAAAGGTCGATACGAGAACGGGTGAGTACATAGAAAGGGCTTAATTCCGATCGGTAACGATTAAGAAGGGTGGCGAAAACATGGATGAAAACGGCAATTTTGAAGATGTTGAAAAATCATCTGGCGGTAAAATAGACATTTCCAATCAAGTTATAGAAGATGTCGTTATTTTAACCTTAGCAAAAGCTGAAGGAAAAGAAATAACACAAAAATCCAAGGAATACAAGTATTACAGAAAACAGGTAACAATAGACAGAAAAGACGAGGATAGCATTTCTGTGGCTGTTAAGACGAAGGTGAGATACGGAGAAAAAATTCCAGAAGTGTCCAAGAAGATTCAAAAAGAAATCACCGAAGAGGTAGAAAACATAACGGGTCTTAAAGTTATAGCTGTTAACGTTTTGATAGAAGATGTGATTCCACCAAACCATTCTGACGAGGAATTCAACGATGATGAAACGGAGGATCAAGAATAGAGGTGTACACAACCAAGTCTCATCGTAGACAAATAAGGGATTTGGCTTTTAAAGCCATCTATCAAATGGAGTTCCAGGATTTAACACCTTCCGAGTCGGTGCACAGAGTGTGCCAAATGGAAGGTGTTTCTTCAGATTTTGAGAAGGAAGTTATGGATTTTGTGGAAGGCACTTTTTCCAGATTGGAAGAAATAGATCGGATAATAGCGGAAAGATTGATTGGGTGGTCTCTTGAAAGGCTTTCCAGCATTTCAAGAAGCATATTAAGGTTGGGAACTTATGAATTGATATACGTACCAAACATTCCAATTGAAGTGACTCTTAACGAGGCGGTGGAGTTGTCTAAGAGTTACGGAACGCCCAAAGACAGAAAATTTGTAAATGGAGTGTTGGATAGGATAGCAAAAAAATTTGCTCCAGATTTCAAGCGTGAGTTGTAATTTTTAAATCTATGAATTTATGCGCTCATAAGATGCGCGAAAATACAAAAAGGAGGTGAGTGTGGCACTTCTCCGCGACAAATTAAAAGTCGTGGTAGAGACCACAGAAAGATGAAGAGCGATATTGAAATTGCCCAAAGCGTTGAATTGAAACCGATAAGAGAGATTGCAAAGATGGTGGGAATAGAAGAGGATGAATTGCTTCCCTACGGAAAGTACGTTGCAAAAGTACCGCATCAGTTGTTGAAAAAGTACAAGGATAAACCAAATGGAAAACTTATAATTGTCACCGCAATAACGCCCACACCGGCGGGGGAAGGAAAAACAACAACAAGTGTGGGTTTAGCACAGGGAATGAACAGAATAGGAAAGAAAGCCATAGTCACTTTGCGTGAACCATCGCTTGGACCAGTCTTCGGAATAAAGGGAGGTGCTGCAGGCGGAGGATACGCTCAAGTCCTGCCTATGGAAGACATAAACTTGCACTTTACGGGCGATATGCATGCCATTAGCGCTGCACATAACCTTCTTTCGGCTATGATAGATGCCCACGTACATCATGGAAACGATCTTGATATAGATGTGAGAAGAATAACATGGCCAAGAGCTATAGATATGAACGATCGTGCATTAAGGCAAATAGTGATTTCATTGGGTGGAAAGGGAAATGGATATCCCAGAGAGGATAGATTTGTTATAACCGCTGCTTCGGAAATAATGGCAATTTTATGTCTCGCAAGTGATCTTTCAGATCTTAAAAGAAGACTGTCCAACATAATAATAGGTCAAACAAGAAAAGGAAAATACGTTACAGCTGGTCAACTAAAGGCCGAGGGTGCAATGGCGGCTTTGCTTAGAGATGCCATAAATCCAAACCTTGTTCAAACGATAGAACATACGCCTGCTTTCGTCCACGGCGGACCTTTTGCTAACATAGCTCACGGCACGAATACAATCGTGGCGACTAAGTTGGCACTTAAACTTGCAGATTACGTCATAACTGAAACGGGTTTTGCGGCTGATCTTGGTGGTGAGAAATTCTTCGATGTCGTTTCAAAGTATGCGGATTTAAAACCAGATACGGTTGTACTCGTTGCAACAGTTAGAGCACTGAAAATGCATGGTGGTATGGATAAAAAAGAGTTGAAACAAGAAAATTTGGAGGCTTTAAAGAAAGGTCTGGAAAATCTCAAAGTGCACATAGAAAATGTTAAAAAATTTGGTTTACCAATAGTGGTGGCTTTGAATAAATTTGAAAGCGATACCGATGCAGAATTGAAGATCGTTGAAGACTTTGTGAAGAGCATGGGTGTGAGGATCGCTCTAAACGATGCTTGGGCAAAAGGCGGAGCGGGAGCAGAAGAACTTGCAAGAGAAGTTGTAAAATCCACGGAAGAAGACGAAAACAACTTCCATCGTTTGTATGATTGGGAAGCGCCAATCAAAGAGAAGATTGAAACACTTGCAAAAGAAATATACAGGGCTGGAAATGTAGTTTACACTTCCAAAGCGTTATCCGATATAAGAAAGATCGAAAAAGAAGGAAAGGGAAACCTTCCGATAATAATGGCAAAAACTCAGGCGTCTATAAGTGATGATCCAAAAGCGATTGGAGCACCAAGCGGTTACACGTTTACCGTGAGGGAAGTCTTCCTTTCAAATGGCGCGGGCTTTATCGTTCCAATTGCCGGGGAAATAATGACCATGCCAGGCTTACCGAAAGTTCCAGCAGCTCAGATGATAGACGTCGATGACGATGGAAAGATAACGGGACTATTTTGAGTCTTTGTGAAAATTAAGGAGATGCTTGACATATGATCCTCTCAGGAGCAGAACTTTCCAAAAAGATAAAGTCAGAAACAGCCGAAGAAGTTCAGCGTCTCAAAGCGGAGGGTATTACCCCCGCTTTGAGATGCGTTGTTTCTGGTGATGATAGATCTACGGATGTTTATTTGAACTCGATAAAGAAGAATTGCGAGAAACTCGGTATAGACTTTGCAAAGGTTATGACAAGCGGTAAAAAGATCATAGAAGACGTGAAAAGTTTAAATGATGATCCAAATGTTAGTGGAATAATGATAATGCATCCAGTTCCAAAGGAAGTTGACGAATTGACAGTTTTGGAAACTCTCAGTCCTTTAAAAGATGTAGAAGGAAGAACTCCTCAGAACTTAGGAAAGGTATTATTGGGTGTGAAATCTTTTACACCGTGCACGGCTCAAGCTGTTATGGAGCTTCTTGAGTATTACGAAATTGATTTGAAAGGGGCAAATGTCACTATAGTTGGAAGAAGCACCACGGTTGGAAAGCCCCTCTCGTTGATGATGCTTTCAAAGCACGCAACTGTAACAGTATGCCACTCAAAAACGCGTGATTTAAAAGAAAAAACGAGAAATGCAGATGTGTTGATAGCGGCGGTTGGGAAAGCGAAAATGTTTGATGCCGATTGGGTAAAAGAAGGAGCGGTAGTTATAGATGTTGGAATAAACGTGGTAGATGGCAAGGTAGTTGGTGATGTCGACTTCGATTCCGTTTCTCAAAAAGCTTCCGTATCAAAAGTACCCGGCGGTGTGGGAAGCGTAACCAGCGCCATTCTTATGCGAAACGTGGTGGAAGCCGCTAAGATAAATGCGAAAAGTGAAAAATGATCGATTACAACGAAATGGGTGTTTCAGAGCTCACCCAGAGGATAGTGCAAGACTTAAAATCAGATCATACTTTGAGTAACGTCGCAATTCGTGGGGAAGTTTCGAATTTCAAGTATTCGGGTCCCCACGCCTATTTTTCTCTCAAAGAGAAGGATTGCCTTTTGAATTGTGTTATGTTTAACGCCGTTTACAAACTGCACAACAGGAAAATAGAAGAAGGAACTTTGGTAAAAGCATATGGATCAATTCGTGTTTACACGAAGAGAGGAACGTACCAACTTTACACGGAAGGCGTAGAAGAAGGAAGGGATTTTGGAGAACTTTACAGGCGCTTTGAGGCCTTGAAAAGAAAATTGATGACACGTGGTATTTTTGATAAACCAAAAAAATCGCTTCCGCTTTTCCCAAGAAAGATAGCCGTTGTGGCTTCAAGAACATCCGCGGCTTTTCAAGATGTTTTAAACACCGTAAACAAAAGGTATCCCTTGGCTGAAATTTTGCTTTTTCACACCGGAGTTCAAGGAGAAGCAGCCACTTCTCAAATAGTAAACGCATTAGAGCAGGCCGATAATTCAGATGCGGACGTTGTTTTGCTCGTGCGTGGAGGCGGAAGCATAGAAGATCTGTGGAATTTCAACGAAGAGAAAGTTGTTATGAAAGTCTACGAAATGAAAAAACCGGTCGTTACAGGGGTTGGTCATGAGGTTGATACGACGCTTGTCGATTACGTGGCGGATATGAGGGCCCCCACTCCCACCGGAGCGGCGGAAAGGGTAACTCCAGATTTAAAAGATATAGAAAGAAGAATCGAAATAGCTTTTAAAAGTCTATCGACTTTTCTACTTAACAAGTTATCCTCTCATACTTCAAATGTCAATCATATGAAGGAAAAGCTAAGAGCTCGCTCTCCTTCAAGAACTCTTGAAATAAAAAAACAAAACGTTGAGACGTTTTTTGAAAGAATGAGAAGAAAAATCGATGAGATTCTGAAAGAGAAAACGAAGAGCATTTTAAGAGACGAAGAAGCCTTAAAACGCTCAAAAAGTGTGCGAGAAGTGGAAATATTCAAAGAGAGAGTTGAAAATGCCTTTTACAATTTGAAAATCGTGATGCGTTCTAAAGTTGAGAAAAATAGATACATTTTGGATAAATTGGAAAGTGAATTAAAAGCGCATGATCCACGAGCGCCTTTAAAAAAAGGTTATTCGCTTGTCTACAAAGAAGGTTCGCTGGTAACTTCAACTGATGAACTTAAAAGCGGCGATATCCTTAAAGTCGTGCTCGCGGATGGCTTTGCACTTACGAATGTTAAGGAGGTACATCAAAGTGAATGATACTCCTGAAAAAGGAGAAAAAGACAAGATAGAATCGCTTTCTTTTGAAGAAGCGTACAGGAAATTGGAAGAAACCCTTCAGCTTATGGAAAGTGAAGATGTGACTTTGGAAGAATCTTTGGAACTCTTTAAAAAAGGCGTTGAACTTTACAAGAGATGCAAAGAACTCATCAATTCGGCTTCACTAACGGTGAAAGAAGTTTTAGGAAACCTCGAAAAGGAGATCGAAAGTGAAAACTCCTGAAATCCTCAAAGATGAGCCTCTATTCAAAAAATTAAAAAACATGTCTTGCGAAGAGCTTCGCGAACTGGCAAACGTCATACGAAAATACATAACGGAAGTTGTAAGCTCTGGAAATGGTCATATGGCCTCCAATTTGGGTACGGTAGATCTTGCTCTAGCGCTTTACAAAATCTTTCCTCCAGATGAAAATTACATAGTTTGGGACACGGGACACCAAGCTTACACTCACAAGATACTTACCGGTAGGGCAAAATCTCTCCCAACTATTAGAAAATTTGGAGGGATAAGCGGTTATCCAAACATTCACGAATCTCCTTACGACAGATTTGGAGTTGGACACGCTGCCACTTCGATTTCTGCCGCACTCGGAATAGAAGCGGCAAATAAGATCTTAAAAAAAGATGGGAAAACCATTGTAGTTATAGGAGATGGGGCAATGACTTCAGGAACAGCGCTTGAAGCGTTAAACCAGATAAAGTCTATCTCATCTAATTTGAAGATTGTCTTGAATGACAACGGCATGAGTATATCTCCAAGTGTTGGTCAATTATCGAAAAAAATTTTAACCCATCTTCGCACTTCAAAAGGTTTCAGAACGATTGATAACAAATTTTACGATTTACTCAAAGAAAATGACTTGGAACAGATAGCCGACAAGGTGAAATTGTCCATAAAGAAATTGCTCCTCTCAAATAATTTCTTTGAAGAAATGGGATTAAAATACCTTGGTCCAATAGATGGACACGATATTAAAATGTTGTTGAGAGCTTTCGAAAGTTTGAATGAAATAGAAGGGCCAGTTGTCGTTCACGTTGTAACACAAAAAGGAAAGGGAGTTTCGTACGCAGAAGAGAATCCAACAAAGTTTCATGGCGTTTCCATGATAGATCCAAAGACTGGAATTTCGTTGGAAGTAAAAAAAGAAAAGCATTCTTACAGTGAGGTCTTTGGAAGGGTGTTATCTTTAATGGCAGATATAGATGAAAGAATAATTGGAATAACCGCCGCAATGGAAGAGGGAACGGGACTTAAATTCTTTCATGAAAGGCATCCAGAAAAATTTTACGATCTGGGAATAACAGAGAGCCTTTGTACAACTTTCGCCGCTGGCGCCGCCACCCGTGGTTTAAAACCGGTAGTTGCGATATACTCAACTTTCCTTCAAAGGGCGTTTGATCAGATAATTCACGATGTGGCCTTACAAAATCTGGACGTTGTTTTCGGAATAGATAGAGCTGGTTTGGTAGGAGAAGACGGTCCTACTCACCATGGAACCTTTGACATTTCTTATTTGAACCTCATTCCCAATATGAAAATATTGGCGCCTTCCTCAACGAAAGAATTGTCATCAATGATGAAAGCGATTATAGGAAGGGTAAAGGGTCCCATTGCCATAAGATACCCAAGAAAAAGTGAAAAGGTGAACATCACGGAAGTCATTTTGGCACCCATTTTGGATGAGCCATTCAGATGGCAAAAAATTGTTAACGGAAAAGATGGTACAATACTTGCGGTGGGATCGATGGTAGAAGTTGCACTGAAAGCAGCGGAAATTTTGAAAGGAAAAGGATTATCGGTCTCGGTGTACAATTGTAGAAGTGTAAAACCTTTAGACGTTGAAGCTTTGGAAGAGATAAAACTATCGCCACACATTTGGACTTTAGAGGAAGGCAGTGTGATCGGAGGATTTGGTAGTTCAGTTGTGTTAAAATTGCAGGGTTACAGGAATAAAGTAGAAGTGTTGGGAATAGACGACAACTTTGTTGAACATGGAACAAGAGAAGAACTTTTGGAAAAGGTGGGACTTTCTGCTGAAAAAGTAGCACAAAGAATGTTTTTCTCGTTGACAAGGAGAAAATGGGAGGGATAATGTTGAAATTTTCCACGGAATATGGAGAAATAGAAGTTTCTTCACAAGCTTTGAAAGCCCTTATCAAAGAGGCGATGGTCAACAGCTATGGAATAGTCGATCTGTCAAATCCATCAGTCTTTTCTGGCATCGTTTCGATGTTCAGCGACGTTGACAAGGGAATAAAACTTGTAGATGATGGGGTGGATATAAAGGCGGATATTTACGTCGTTGTAGAGTATGGAACAAACATCCCACAAGTTGCCAAGAATTTACAAGATAGCATCATATACAATCTTACGAACTATGCCGGAAAGGAACCTCTGGAAGTTAACGTACACGTTGTGGATGTGAGTTTTTAAACTTTTTTCTCTTTTAACAAAGGAGGTGTTTTCTCACGTTTAAAAGCGTGAGTTTGCGTTGTGAAAAGAATTAACGGAGAACTTTTTGCCATAGGATTTAAAAAAGGAACGGAGATACTCTTAACACACGTTGATGAAATAAACACTTTAAACGTTTTTCCTGTTCCCGATGGAGATACGGGTTCCAACATGTCTTCTGCGCTTCTGGAAGCGTGCAAGCACATTGAGCAATTGAAAAGACAAGAGCTTCCCTCCGTTTTACAAGCAATAGAAACGGGAACATTACTGGGAGCCAGGGGAAACTCAGGCGTTATACTTTCGCAGATATTCCGTGGATTTGCTCAAGCGTGCAAAGGTAAGAAAACTCTTGATTCGCACGATTTTGCGAAAGCTTTGAAGAGTGCAAAAGAGGTCTCGTACGGGGCTGTTATAAAGCCCGTGGAAGGAACCATGTTAACCGTGATAAGAGTTTTGGCGGAAGAAAGCGAAAGCCTTATCGATGAAGATCTCACCAAATTCATGGAAAAATTGTGGAAGCGGTCTCAAGAAGTTGTGGAAGAAACCCCAAAACTTTTGAAGAAATTACGTGATGCGGGCGTAGTTGATTCCGGCGCAAAGGGGTTTTCCTACATAATAGAAGGATTTTACAAGGCTCTAAACGGTGAAAGAGAAGTTAACCTCGAAATAGAGAACGCGGGACCTCGTGAAATAGTCCGTATATCTCAAGAAGAATTGAAGTATCTTTATTGCACAGAAGCGATAGTGAAGCTAACAAAAGAAGTGGATATTCCTTCGCTTAAAGCTTATTACAATTCACTGGGAGACTCTTTGGTGTTGGTTAATTCAGGAGATTATTTGAAATTTCACGTTCACACCAACACGCCTGGTAAGGCCATAGACAAAGCGTTGGAATTTGGAGAGCTCGTCAAATCTAAAATAGACAATATGAAGATCCAGCATCACCAGATAATAAAAAACGAGAAAGAATCACCAAGTGAAAAGAAGAAATATGGCCTCATTGTTGTGGCAAATGGAGAAGGTTGGGAATCTATATTCAAAAGCATAGGCGTTGACGTTGTTGTGAGCGGCGGTCAAACGTCCAATCCAAGCACTGCACAATTTAAAGAAGCGGTTGAAAAGGTAAACGCGGAGGAGATATTCATCTTTCCCAACAATTCCAATATAATATTGGCAGCGGAATCGGTTAAAGAAATGGTAGAGGGTAAGAATATTTTCATCGTGAAGACTTCCACTGTTCAACAAGGATTGGCAGCCCTTTTCATGTTCAACCCACAGGCGAGTTCTCTGGAAAACATGAACAGATTTAAAGAAGCCATTGAGTCTGTGAAATCGTTGGAGATAACGCAGGCTGTTAGGGATAGCAAGATAAAAGACACGGAAATAAAGGAGGGAGAGTTCATAGGTTTTTTGGATGGAAACCTGGTCTGTTCGAAAAAAACCCTTGATGAAAGCGTTTTTTGCACATTGGATAAAGCGTCAGCTTCAAGCGCAGATATAATAACCCTCTTTTATGGAAAAGACGTTAGCGAAAGTGATGCGCAGGTGATTTTCAAAGAAATACAAATACGATATCCAAGCGTAGATGTTGAGATGTACAATGGTGGGCAAGCTCACTATTTCTATTTGATTTCTGTGGAATGAATTTATTGAGTTGTCAAGGAGGAAAAGATGAAAGAGAAGATAGTTCTTACCAAAGAGGGATACGAATCTTTAAAAAAAGAACTTGGTGAATTGAGAGAAAGGCTTATGAATGATGTTGCTCAGAAGATCAAAGAAGCAAGAGAGTACGGAGATCTCAGCGAAAACAGTGAATACGACGAAGCGAAAAACGAACAGGGAAAGATAAACAGCAGGATAACTGAAATAGAAGAAATATTGTCCCATGCCGTTGTTGTGGAAGAAAACAAGGACATTCACGAAGTGAACATTGGAAGCATCGTGAAATTGAAAGATCTAAACACCGGCAAAGAGATGAAAGTGATGGTGGTAACATCACAAGAATCAGACATATTTAAAAACAAGATTTCTGTTGATTCTCCATTAGGAGAAGCGATCTACAAAAGGCATCTTGGAGAAACGGTTAGAATTAAGGCACCAAATGGGACAAAAAAGTATCTGATCATGGATGTAACGACTGGAACGCTTTGATTTCCACTTTGAAAGGAGAAAAAGGAATGGACGAATTGAGGCTTCAAAAGATAAAAGAAGTTGAAGAGTTAAAAGAAAAAGGAGTTAACCCGTATCCATATCGTTACGAAGTAACACACAAATTGATAGAGATTCATGAAAAATTCGATCACCTTCAAAACGGAGAAAAAGATGAAAATTTCACGACTTCCATTGCCGGTCGTGTTATGGCAATAAGGCATCACGGAAAATCCGCCTTTTTCGTTCTACAGGATTCAACCGCCAGGCTTCAATGCTACATAAACGTTCAAGTCGGGCAAGAAGAATTCAAAATTTTTAAAGAGTACGTTAAGGTTGGAGACTTTGTGGGAGTTAAAGGTTTTCCATTTAAGTCTCACACCGGTGAGCTGTCTGTTTTTGTCAACTCGTACGAAATTCTTTCAAAAGCGATAAGGATTTTACCGGAAAAGTGGCATGGTCTTACCGACAAGGAAAAGATATACAGACAAAGGTACGTTGATACAGTGGTTAACAGGGAATCATTTGAAAGATTCAAGAAAAGATACGAAATAATAAGGTTGATAAGGGATTTCATGAATGAAGAGGGCTTTTTGGAAGTTGAAACGCCCATTTTACAATTCGTAACCGGTGGCGCAACTGCGCGGCCATTCATCACTCATTTGAACGTTTTTAACATACCAATGTATTTGAAAATAGCCCACGAACTCTATTTGAAAAGATACATAGTTGGTGGCTATGATGCGGTTTACGAAATAAACAAATGTTTTAGAAACGAAGGTGTAAGTTACAAACACAATCCAGAATTCACAATGATGGAGTGCTACAAGGCGTACGCTGATTACAACGATATGATGGATTTAACTGAAAGACTGGTAACACACGTTATAGAGAAGACAAATGGAAAGTTGAAAATAGAGTATCAAGGAAAGGAAATAGACTTTTCTCGTCCATGGAAGAGGATAAAGATGCGTGATTATATATTAGAACGTTTGGGCGTTGATATATTAGAAGATTCCGATGAAAAGATGCTACAAGTTTTGAAAGACCATGACGTTGAACCTTCTATGAAAGAGAGAGGCCATTACATCGAAAAATTGTGGGACCTTCTTGAAGATACAATAGTAAATCCAACTTTTCTTATGGATCACCCTGTTGACATTTCTCCGCTTGCAAAACGGCACAGAGAAAATCCAAGACTTACGGAAAGATTTGAAGTCATAGTCAATGGTAATGAGCTTGCGAACGCTTTCAGCGAGTTGAACGATCCTTTGGATCAAAGAAAGCGATTTGAAGCTCAAGCGGCTTTGAGAGAAGCTGGAGATGAAGAAGCCCAAATGATGGATTTCGATTTTTTGAGGGCTCTAGAATACGGTATGCCACCAACCGGCGGGCTAGGAATAGGAATAGATAGACTTGTCATGTTCGCCACCAATGCAGCTACCATAAAAGACGTTATTGCTTTCCCGATAATCAGGCCAGAAGAGTTCAACGCCGAGGGGTTAGAAGCGGAAGAAGAAAAGGAAGAAAAAAAGTGAGAAAGTATTTCGGTACAGATGGTGTGCGAGGCATTGCAAACATAGAATTAACCGCTGAACTCGCTTTTAAAATAGGAAAAGCAAGCGCTTACGTTTTGAAAGAGCATAATCATCCTTTGAACACAGTCCTTATAGCGCGTGACACGAGAATTTCAGGCGAGATGCTGGAAGCCGCCTTAGTTTCGTCCATTCTTTCAATGGGGTTTAATGTTCTAACGTGTGGGATCATGCCCACGCCGGTTTTAGCATGGTTAACCAAAAAAGAAAAGACGGTAGGCTTTATGGTGAGTGCAAGCCATAATCCATGGGAACACAACGGAATAAAGATCTTCTCAAACGGTTTCAAATTGCCAGACGAATTGGAGGAAGAAATAGAATCTCATTTTGAGGATGAATTGAGAAGCTTTGAAGTGGGAAGAATGGTGCAAAAAGACATGTTAAGTGAGTACGTAGAGTGGCTTGCAAAGAGGTATGCGCATCTGAAGGGATACAAAATATCTTTTGATCTGGCAAATGGTGCGGCCGTTTCAACCGTCCCAGCCGTTGCAGAGGCGATAGGCCTTGAAGTAGTTCTTCACAATTTTGAGCCAGACGGAAAAAACATAAATGAAAATTGTGGGGCCCTCCATCCTGAGTATCTTTCAAAGAAAATCAAAGAAACAGATAGTGATTTTGGTGTTATTCATGATGGCGATGCGGATAGATGCATAATGATCACCAAGAGTGGAAGAGTTGTCGATGGCGATGATATGCTCGTGATAAACGCCGAGAACATGAAATCAAACGGAAGACTTAAAAATAACACCGTTGTGGGAACAGTCATGACAAATTTGGCTATAGAAGAAGCTCTAAAGAAAAATGATATAAACTTCGTTCGAACAAAAGTGGGTGATAGGTACGTCCTGCAAGAGATGAAAAAGCGTGGGGCAACGTTGGGGGGAGAACAGTCAGGACACATAATATTTTTCGATCTGGCAACGACAGGCGATGGGCTTCTAACGGCGCTTGAAACCATAACGGCCGTATCTTCTTTGAAAGAAGATTTAGACGCGTTTGTTTCTAAAATAAAAAGGTACCCTCAAAAGATGGTGAATGTGAAGGTAAGAGATAAAAACGTAATCATGACTGATGAAAGAATATCTTCATTTTTGAGAAATGAAAATGGAGATGAAGAAATTAGAGTGGTGTTAAGGGCTTCTGGAACAGAACCTTTGATACGGATCATGGTTGAAGGAAAAGACGAGAAAAAAGTGAATGCCTTGTTAGAAAGAGCGCGTCAACTCGTTGAAGAGGTGAATTCTTCTGGAAAATTTTCTTAAAGTGAAAGGTGCCAAAGTTCACAATTTGAAGAACGTCAACGTGGAAATCCCAAGAAACACCTTAACAGTCATAACAGGGCTTTCTGGATCTGGAAAATCTTCGTTAGCGTTCGATACGATATACGCAGAGGGACAAAGAAGGTATCTTGAGTCCCTTTCTTCTTACGCAAGACAATTTCTGGGTGAATTTAAAAGGCCGGATGTTCAAGAAATAGAAGGCCTTTCTCCAGTTATAGCTATAGATCAAAAAAGCGTTTCTCACAATCCACGTTCCACGGTGGGAACCGTCACAGAAATATACGATTATCTTCGTCTTCTTTACGCAAGAGTTGGTATCCCTCACTGCACTCAATGCGGTAGACCTTTGGAAAAGCAAAGCATCGATGAAATAGTCGATAAAATAGAAAAACATTACAAGCCTGCAAAGAGAATAGCCATCTTGGCTCCGTTGATCGTGGAAAAGAAGGGAGAATACAAAAACCTTTTCGATTACCTTAAACGCCGTGGATTTCTAAGGGTTATAGTGGATGGTGAAGAAAGATTACTCGAGGAAGAAATCTCCATAAAAAAACAAACAAGGCATACAATAAAATTGGTAGTCGATAGATTGAAAGTCAAAGAAGAGAATCATCAGCGACTTGTCGAATCTATTGAGATAGCTTTAAGCGAGGCCAACGGCTTGGTAGAAGTTATGGACTATGAAACAAAAGAAGTGGAGTTCTTCAGTGAAAAATTAGCTTGCCCTGTTTGTGGAATAAGTTTTCCAGATATTTCTCCAAAGCTATTTTCGTTTAATTCTCCTTACGGAGCCTGTCCGGTATGCTCGGGATTGGGATACACCACCGAAATAGGTGAAGAATTCGTGATAAACCCAAAAAAGTCCATTTTTAACGGGAGAATAATACCTTACAAAAGCGGAAAAAGCTTCGTACTCTTTTCAATAAAAAAATTGATAGTGAAAATGGGCAGCAATCCGGACTTGCCATTTGGAAAGCTCCCCCAAAAAATACAGGATGCCATTTTGCATGGCGGACCTGGCTTCAAGGGGCTTATTCCCCACCTAAAGGATAGATATGAAAAGACGGACTCACAAGAGGTTAGAGAATGGATAGAGAGAAATTTTCTCGTTCATAAAGTTTGCAAAGCTTGCGGCGGAAAGAGATTGAGAAAAGAAGCGCTGGCGGTTACATTTTTGGGAAAAAATATCGCGGAAGTTTCAGATATGACAGTTGAGAAAGCTTACGAATTCTTCGAAAGGGCAAAATTGGAAGAACAGAAAATGAAAATAGCCTCTGAAATTTTGAGCGAAATAAAGAGAAGACTTAAATTCTTGCTTGAAGTTGGTCTTGGCTACCTCACGCTTTCGAGAAACGTTTCGACTCTCTCGGGTGGAGAATCCCAGCGCATAAGGCTTGCTACCCAATTGGGTTCTAAACTTGTGGGGGTGACTTACATACTCGATGAGCCGACCATAGGTCTTCACTATAGAGATAACGCCAAATTGATAAAAATGCTTGAAAATTTACGCGATCTTGGAAATACCGTCATAGTAGTAGAACATGACGAGCAAGTTATAAGATCTGCAGATCACGTTGTGGAAATAGGTCCCGGCGCAGGCGAAAATGGAGGGAAAGTGCTTTACTCTGGAACGGTTAAGGGTTTGGAAAAATCAGGCACGCTCACTGGTAAGTATTTGAGTGGAAGAATGAAAGTTTCCATTCCAACCGTGAGAAGAGAGGCAAAAGGTCATTTAATCTTAAAGGGCGCCAAACACAACAATTTGAAAAATTTGAACGTCGACATACCTTTGGGAACGCTTGTATGCGTAACGGGAGTTTCAGGTTCTGGAAAGTCATCACTCATTATGGAAACGTTGTATCCACTTCTTATGAACCACATATACAACAGTCATATGCCTTGCGGAAAACACGAATCCATAGAAGGATTGAAAAATATCGATAAGGTGATCTCCATAGATCAAAGTCCTATTGGAAGGACACCACGTTCCAATCCCGCCACTTACACAAAAGCTTTTGACCACGTGAGAAAGCTCTTTTCTATGACAGAGGAAGCCAGAATAAGGGGTTACACTCCTTCAAGATTCAGTTTCAATGTTAAAGGCGGCAGATGTGAAGCGTGCGCTGGACAGGGCGTGATAAAAGTTGAGATGAACTTCATGCCAGATGTTTATGTGGAATGCAATGTTTGCAATGGGAAGAGATACAATAAAGAAACTTTGGAAGTCAAATACCACGGAAAGAATATAAGTGAAGTTTTGGATATGTCTGTGGATGAGGCAATGGAATTCTTTAAAGACAACCCAAAAATATTGTCACCTCTAAAAGCCCTTCACGATGTCGGCTTGGGATACATAAGGCTTGGCCAACCAGCCACAACCCTATCTGGAGGGGAAGCGCAAAGGGTTAAGCTTTCAGCCGAATTACGTAAAGTTTCAACTGGAAAGACCCTTTACATCTTAGATGAACCGACAACTGGTTTGCACTTCCATGATGTTAAAAAGCTAATCGATGTGCTTCAGAGATTGGTGGACAAAGGAAACACCGTTTTGATAATCGAACACAATTTGGACGTTATCAAAAGTGCGGATCACATCATAGACCTAGGGCCAGAAGGTGGAGAAAATGGTGGATACATAGTTTGCAGCGGTACGCCGGAAAAGATAGCAAAATGTCCAAATTCCTATACGGGTATGGCATTGAAGAACGTCTTCTAACAGCGTTTAAACTTCAAAAACTTCACATATAAGGCATCACATGGTATAATTCAAACATGATAATTGAGAGTTTTAAAACATTCTATGACAGGTACAACGAACTTAATTTTCTCCTTTCTAAACCAGATGTGGTGAATTCACCAGATAAGTTCATAGAATATTCAAAAGAACTTTCTCAAATTTCTGAGCAAGCTCTTCTCTACGAAAAATACCTCGCCTTGAAAAATGAAATCCAAGAGTTAAAAGACATCATGTCTGAAGAGATGGAAGCAGAAGTAAAAGAAGAAATATCCGAAAAAGAGAACGAGATAGAAACCATTGAAAAGAAAGCGTTACAGCTTTTAGAAGACGCCGATCCAGATTTAAATAGAAATATCATCGTAGAAATAAGAGCAGGAGTTGGCGGACAGGAAAGTGCTATATTCGCAGGAGATCTACTCAGGATGTACTTGCGTTACGCTGAAAGACATGGCCTAAAGAGTGAAATTCTTTATTCCCACGAAACGGAACTGGACGGCTTCAAAGAAGTTGTCTTTTCTGTCAGCGGTAAAGGGGCTTACAAACTCTTTAAATACGAAAGTGGTGTGCACAGAGTTCAGAGAGTACCCCTAACCGAAGCTTCAGGAAGAATACACACTTCAACGGCAACTGTAGCCGTTCTTCCAGAGGCAACAGAAGTGGAGGTAGAGATCGCTCCAGAAGATTTGAAGATAGACACTTTTCGATCGTCCGGTGCGGGAGGGCAGCATGTGAATAGGACTGAATCTGCCGTAAGAATAACTCACATTCCAACCGGTATTGTTGTTGTCTGTGAATCGGAACGTTCTCAAATTCAAAATAGAAGCATTGCCATGAAAATATTACGCTCGAGACTTCTGGAATTGAAGAAAAAAGAAGAAAACAAAAGGATGTCATCCATGCGTCGAAACCAGATAGGAAGTGGCGAACGTAGTGAAAAGATAAGGACGTACAATTTTCCACAAAACAGGGTTAGCGATCATCGAAACGGCTTTACAACTTACAAGCTCGACAGGGTAATGAATGGAGAATTGGATGAAATCATTGAATCCTTAAGAGAATGGGAAGCACAAAAAGATGGAATTTCTGGGAGCTAAATTTGAAGGGGATTTGAGGGAAGTTTCCACTAAATCGCTTGCATACGTGGGAGATTCAGTATTCGAGCTTTTTTGTAGGATGAATTACTCTTTTGATAACAAAGAAGTTGTAACACACGTTAACGCCAAAGCCCAAGCGAAATACTTCGATAAAATAAAAGACGTGTTGAAAGAGCGTGAAAGAGATGTCGCTTTTCGTGGAAGAAATCTTAAAAGTCCACGGAGCAAGGACCCCTTTTACAGGAAAGCGACGGCCTTTGAAAGTGTTGTGGGATATTTGTTTTTAAAGGGTGAGATTGAACGTCTAACTTTTCTTCTTAAACTTTGCTTTAAATAGTAGTGAGAATTTCCACCATTTCAAATGGTGGAATTTTTTGAGCTTTACAGATTTTGTAAATCAAAACTTGACACGCGGAAAAAATTAAGATATAATCCAGCGGATTCTGGAGGGCAAAAAATGGAAAAGATTATAAAACTCTTACGTAAACATTCACCCATCAAACCGTTTAAGCGGGACAAGGGTGAATTTTTTTTACCCCATAGATATTCTCTCCAATTTTTAAATTTCGTGTTTTAAAGGGACGCTTTCAGCGTCCCTTTTATTTTGCCATGATGGAGGTGTTTTGATGAGGAAACTCGTAGAAAAGCGTGAATTTGAGCTGATGATAAGCAGAATGTTTCACGAATTAGTGGAAAGATTGGGAGATGCCGCCCCCGTTTTAGTTGGAATAAGGACAAGAGGGGTATACCTTGCTCAAAGGTTTTCCAATCTCTTTAAACAGGAGAAAATAGAACACGATTTTGGAACGATCGACATCACCTTTCACAGGGATGATACGAATCTTTCTTTGAAAATCCCAAACGTTAAAGGCACACAGCTTAATGTGGATTTAAACGATAGGACAGTCGTGCTTTTCGATGATGTTATTCATACCGGTAGAACTGTCAGGGCGGCGTTGGACGAAATAATGGACTTTGGAAGACCCAGTAAGGTCATACTCGTCACGCTCATAGACCGTGATAGAAGAGAACTGCCTATTCAGCCGGATATCCTTGGAAAATTCATCCCCACCCGCAAAGATGAAAGAATCTTTGTCAAGTTTTCAGAATACGATGGAGAAGATGGGGTGTTCATAGGAGGTAATGAAGAATGAGTATAGCTGGTAAAGACATATTCGATGTGGATGTGTTGAGCAAAGAGGACGTCTTGCAGGTATTCCAAACGGCGAAAGAATTCAAAGAGGTTTTAAAAAGACCTATAAAGAAAGTT
>NZ_JBPNHS010000028.1:0-43233 GCF_054006115.1 Mesoaciditoga sp.
ACTTGCATGTGTTAGGCACGCCGCCAGCGTTCATCCTGAGCCAGGATCAAACTCTCCATCCTATATCTTCAACGGAAGCTTTCGCTTTCCCCTTACCGCTGCTGCCTGCTTTTCAATGACCTCACGCCTTAATCACTTTCATCGGCGACCGATGAATATCCTACCATATTGTTGATGACAACGCAATAACTTGAATGTGAAATATGCGTTAATTGGTTTTTTTGTACGTTGGTGCTTTCTTTATCTCTTTTAACATGTAAAATTCTATTTCATCGCCACTTTCAAAGCCCTCAAAACCTTCCAATTTCAATCCCCCTTCTTGGGGAGCTTCAAGATGATCCACATCGTCTTTGAAATGTTTCAAGGTTTCTATCGTACCATCAAATATCATTTCTTTGTCTCGATAGACACGAACTTTACAATCTCTTTCAACGCTGCCATCGTAAAGTTGAAAACCCGCTATCTTTCCTATTTTGGAGATGTTAAACACTTGCAGCACTCTTGCACGTCCCGTCACTTCTTCCACTATTTCCGGTTCCATCATGCCACTCAAAGCCGCTTTTATGTCGTCTAAAAGTTCGAATATGACTTCGTACATTCTTATTTGAACGCCCAACTGTTCCGCTTTCGCTTTCGTTCGTGGTTCACTTCCAACTCTAAAGCCGAGAATTACACCCTGGGTCGCAGATGCCAACAACACATCGTTTATGTTCACATTTCCTATGCCAGCGTGTATTATTTCTATCTTTATTTCTTCCGGTTCTATCTTTTGAATGGCCGTTTTCAAAGCTCCCAAAGCTCCAAATGTGTCTGCTTTCACTATAAGGTTAAGCACCTTTTGCCCTTCCGTTTTGGATAATTCATAAATATTGTCCAGCCTAACACGCTTTGGCTTCTCCTTCAAAGATTGCGCATATTTTTCTGCGTAATTTTTGGCCTCTTTTTGATCATCAACAACGTACAACATCGAATTGGTATCGGGCACCTCTTCAAATCCCAATACCACTACGGGATCTGAAGGATGGGCCTCTTTGACCCTCTTTCCATTTTCATCAAGAAGCGATTTCACCTTTCCATAAGTTTTGCCCGCAACGAAATAATCCCCAAGCCTAAGAATTCCATCTTTGACTATGACCGTCGCCACAGGACCACGAAATTTATCGAGTTTGGATTCTATTATTACTCCCCTTGCCTTACCTTTAGGCAAGCACTTTATCTCTCTTAATTCGGCAACAAGTAATATCATTTCAAGAAGCTCATCAATACCTGTTCCAGCTTTTGCCGAAATCGGAACTATTGGCGTGTCACCGCCCCAATCATCTGGAACTATATTCAGTTTGTTTACCAACTCCTGCTTTGTCAGTTCTACATTCGCATTGGGCTTGTCTATTTTGTTTATTGCCACTATCACGGGAACTCCAGCTGTTTTCGCGTGATCGTACGCCTCTATGGTTTGAGGCATTACACCATCATCAGCAGCCACGACTAACACTACAACATCTGTGGCTTGAGCACCTCTTGCTCTCATCTCGGTGAAAGCTTCATGACCAGGTGTATCTATAAAAGTTATACTTTTTCCATCTATTTTTACCTTGTAAGCACCTATGGATTGGGTAATACCTCCCACTTCTTTTTCCGCAACTCGCGTTTTTCTTATCTTATCAAGCAAAGTTGTTTTTCCATGATCAACGTGTCCCATTATGGTAACGACCGGAGGGCGTGAAACAAGTTCATTCTTTCTCTGATGGTACATCTCCTCAAATCTTTCCTTAAGAGGATCCGTAATTTCCTGCTTTTTAGGAGAAACGAATTTCACGTGTATGGAATATTTTTTAGCTATTTCTTCTACGCTTTTTTCATTTAAAATGGTGTTTATCGTAAGAGCTTTACCTTCCATAAAGAGATCTTTAATAACTTTAGAGGTTGAAATGCCCATTTTATCGCAAAGCTCTCTCAAAGTAACGCTTTCACTGATCTCTATTTCGCTTTCCTTGGGTTTTTCATCTTCGTCTTTCTCTTCTTTCTTTTCTTCTTCTTCTTCTATTTTAGGTTTTGACTTTTTAGAAGGTGTTTTTTTCGTCTTGACCTCTTTTATTTCCTCTTCCTCTTCTTCAGAAGAATATATTTCCATTAGCATATCAACCGTTGAACTATCCAACGTAGACATATGATTTTTCGCTTCAACACCAAGATCATCCAGCTCTTCAAGAAGCTCTTTGCTCGTCATCTTTAGTCTTTTGGCAAGTTCATAAACTCTTATCTTTTTTTCCATTTGCTTCCCTCCATACACGTTAACCGTTGATAATTGCTTTTTTTATTCCTTCAACAAAATGTTTTTCCGTCACGCCCACAGCTGCGGCTTCTTTTTTCCCAATTCTTCTTCCCAATTCCTCTTTGCCCACACTAAGTTTCACGTAAGGAATACCTCTTATTTCACACTTTTTTACCAAAGTTTCTACACTTTCGCCGTAATCGGACGAGAAAACAATAAATTTATTCTCGGCATCGCCAGATAAGTACCTTTTCAATATTTTTTGTCCTATCAATATATTACCAGATCTTGCCGCTAATCCTAACAAAGATAGTACTTTTTCTTCATTTTTATTTTTCAACTACTTTTTTCCTCCATGAATTGTCTTATGTCTATTTTCCATCCAGTCAATTTGGCAGCAAGTCTGGCATTTTGGCCATCTTTACCTATAGCCAGCGAAATCTGTGCCGGTGAAACTGTTACATGGGCGCGATGATCTTCTTCGTCTATTTGAACGTCCATTACTTTCGCCGGCGCAAGGGCGTTGGCTATGAATTTTGCAGGGTTGGAAGAAAATGGGATCAAATCTATCTTCTCGCCGTTCAATTCTTTTATAACTTGTATTATCCTTCCCCCGCCTTCTCCTATGCAGGCTCCCACAGGATCAACGTTTGGATCGGTGGAAATAACGGCAACTTTTGATCTTCCACCGGCTTCTCGCGCAATTGCCACCACTCTAACTATACCACTTTCTATCTCAGGAACGTATTTTTCCAACAATTTCTGCAGGAATTCTGGAACGCTTCTGCTTAAAACCACCAAAGGACCTTTGCTTCTCTTCTGAACTTCCAAGACATATCCTCTCACAAACTGACCTGGCGCAAACTTTTCAGTGGGTATCTTCTCTCTGGCGGGTATAACAGCGTCCACTTTGTTTATCCTCAAATCAACATCTCCACCACCAGATCTTACAACTTCCCCAGAAACCACGGTGTGAATCAAATCGGAATATTCCTGGTACAGCGTTTCTTTTTCAACTTCCCTGAGTTTCTGAATCAAAACTTGTTTTGCAGTTTGTGCCGCTATTCTTCCAAATTTCTTAGTGTTTAACGCATTCCTTACGGTACGCGTTTTAATTTCTCCATTTTCTTCCTCTTCAATGGTTTTGAAAACCTCTATTTCTCCGGTAACCGGATCTATTTTTACTTCGACCTTGTCATCACGAGCATCAAAATTCTTCTTGTAAGCGGTTGTTAAAGCTTTTTCAAGTATTTGTATGATCTCTTCTCTGCTTATATTCTTTTCTTCTTCTAATTGTTCCAACGCTTCCAACAAATTGAGATTCAGCATCTGATTACCTCCTTAAAACTCGATTTCCAAATTTGCCGACTTTACCTTAGAGTAATCGTACGTTTTAACTTTTCCGTCCACTTCAAGAGAAAAAGTTCCACTTTCTTCATCGCAAGCACTTATCTTTCCAATGACGGTTAAACTCTTATCTTTCGAATCCTCAATTTTTACTTTTGCAAGCCTGCCTTCAAACCTTTTGAAATCTTTCAAACTTCTCAACGGTCTGTCTAAGCCAGGAGATGAAACCTCCAAAATGTAATTTCCAAGCATAACTTCAGCGTCCAATAAAGGGCTCAGCTCTCGAGAAAAAGCTTCACAATCGTTTATGCCAACGTAATCTTTCATGTTGTCTATAGTTATGGTTATAATTCGCTTTCTACCTCTTTGATGGCTTTTTATATCAAAGATCTCATATCCCATTCTTTTTGCCACTGCACTTGCCAACTCTTCAATTTTGTCTAACTCTTCATTCATCAACAAACACCTCTTCGATTTTTAAACGAAATTCGAGGGCTTCAGCCCTCGAATCAATTTTATTTTACCACATTACCAATATTTTGTCAATGCTCGGCACAAAGCTGGCGAATAACCTTTTCACTGTCTTCTTTACATATTTCCTCCGCAACTTTTCTGAAATGATAGCCGTAAATGCTAAACGCAACTGCGGTTGAAAAGTACTTCGGCTTTCTGAATAGGCTCCAAAAGAGCATTTTCCAGTATTCACTTCTTTCCTTTCCCAGTATTCCTATAAAAAGCATAGATCTCAAAAATGCTCTTATATCGTTAAAATCCACTTTTGGTCTCGAAAGCTTCGGTAACCTGTACACCGACAAAAATTTCTTCAGCCTTGTATAGTAATTTTTTGGCGAATAAAGATCCAAGATAAGCTTTTTGTATCCCTCTATCAAAGTTTTTGGATGCATTTTGGGAATGAAATTGGTGGAAATGTTAACATTGTTTCCGGTTGTTTCTCCTATCAGTCTTTTCTCTCTTTTCATTCTCTCGTAAAGAGCGCTTCCTCGGGGGGCATTCAATATTCCCATCATAGAGGTAACTATTCCCGCTTCTTGAATGAATTTAAATTGCCTTTCGAAGATGGTGGGCTTATCGTTATCAAAACCGACTATGAAACCTCCTTGAACGTCAAAACCATGAGACTGCATTTTTCGAATTGAATTTTTCAAATCGTGTTTTATGTTTTGGTACTTGTTCGCCTCTTGTAAGCTGTCCGGATCCGGGGTTTCAATTCCAACAAACACCCTGTTAAAGCCTGCTTCTTCCATTAAATTCATGAGTTCTTCGTCATCTGAAAGATCAACGGATACCTCTGTGTAAAAGGTGAAAGGGTTTCCATGTTCTCTCTGCCATTTTATTATTTCCGGTAAAACTTCACGCTTGAGTAAGACCTTTTTCCCAATGAAATTGTCATCAACGAAAAACACCGATTTTCTCCATCCAGCGTTGTACAAAGATTGGAGCTCATTTACGACTTGCTGGGCGCTCTTAGAGCGTGGAACCCTACCGTTTAGGGCTCCTATATCGCAAAATTCGCAATTGTATGGGCAACCTCTGGAAAATTGAATACTCATCGAAGCGTAGTACTTCAAATTCAGTAAATCCCATCTTGGAATTGGTGTCTTCTTTATATCTGGAAACTTTGGAGAAGCGTAATAATGTTTCACTTCTCCTTTTTCCATGTCTTCTATCAACCTCTGCATTATTTCTTCAGCCTCGCCCAACACGAAGTGATCGACATTGGGAAAGTGATCTGGCTCCATCGTAAACAATGGGCCCCCGGCAACGACCGGTATGCCGAGCTTGTTGGCCATTTGTATAACTCTGTTAGAAGACTCTCTTTGAATTGTCATCGCGCTGATAAAAACGTAATCGTATTTCTTCATTTCATTTTCTTCAAGCTTTTCAGCGTTCATGTCCACGAGTTTAACATTCCAATCTTTTGGCAAATACGATGCAATCGTTACCAACCCCAATGGTGGTAAAGCCGTCTTTTTGGATATGAATTTCAAAGCGTGTTTGAAACTCCAAAACGTTTCAGGGTAACTGGGATAAACCATCAAAATACTTTTCAACTTAAGTGTACCTCCTTAACTCTTTAAGCAAATCAATTATACACTTTTTTTGAGTTTTAACGTAAAAATACTTCCGATCATGTATCGAGATTTAACCTCAACTTCAGCATCTATGACATCGCACAAGTGTTTAACCAATGCCAATCCCAGGCCCATTCCTTTTGCGCCTGTTCTCGCACTGTTCGTGGCCCTATAAAACCTTTCGAATATTCTTGGAATTTCTTCTTCCTTTATTCCTATTCCATGATCCTCAAAAGATACAGCTACGTAATCGTCCATTACTTTTACGCTTATCACAACTTTTCCACTTTCAAAAGAATATTTGATAGCGTTGGAAAGTAAATTGGTTAAAATCCTATACAGAGCGTTTTCGTCGGTTTTTACGTACAAATCCGCAGGACAATTGATTTCCACATAGACATTCTTCTCTTTCCAACGGTAAGCCATCTCCTCTTTTGCCTCGACGATCATTCGTAAAAGGTTTACCGTAGAAAAGCTCGGGACGTATTTCTTCATTTCTAATTCGCTCAGGGATAAAAGTTGATCTACAAGTTTTTCCAATCTTTTCAGCTGTTCCATAGCCCTGTTTACGTATTTCTCTCTTAGTGGTGGATTCATTTGAGGATCACCAATTATGGACAAAAAGCCCTGTATCACGCCCAAAGGCGTCATGAATTCGTGTGATACCGCAGACACAAAATCGGCTTTGGCATCTTCAAGCACTTTGAAATTCGTAACATCTTCGAATATCCAATTGGTTATCTCACCATCTTTGAAAACGGTTACCTTGCATTCAATTCTCTTTCCACCAAAATAAACCGGCGATTCTTCAGAAAATATTTTTCCCTTTTCCGAAAGCTCAAAGGCGGTGTTCATTTTTGGAAAGGAAACCACTTCTATTATCTTTTCTTTTTTACTTTTGTTAGTCGAAAATGGTTTAGAAAAAAATCTCTCAAAGGCATCGTTGAAGTAAACTATCACAAAATTCTCATTGGTCTTCACAATTCCCTCTCTGACGAAATCCAAGATCTTATCATTCATCGCTTTCACCAAGCTTGTACCCCACGCCTCTCACGGTCTTTATTATTTTGTCTCCCAGTTTTTTGCGAATCTTGCTAACATGCACATCAACTGTTCTGAATTCTCCAAAAAAATCTTTACCCCATATTCTATCGAGAATTTCATCTCGAGTGAAAACCTTTGACGGATGCGTTATAAACAATTTCAGAAGATCGAATTCTTTACCCGCAAAATCTATTTCGTTTCCATTTTCATCCATAGCAGTATAGGAATCCATTTTTATAATCTTTTTTCCAAATCTAAAGACGTTTTGTGAATCGTTCAATCTGGCTTCTTCTCCATTTGACGTCTTTATTCTTCTGATAACGGCTTTAACCCTTGCAAGAAGCTCATAACTGTTGAAAGGTTTTGTTATGTAATCGTCGGCACCAAGCTCTAATCCAAGCACTTTGTCCATATCAGTTCTTCTCGCCGTTACCATTATAACGGCTGATTTTGCATTTTTCTCTTTAAGAATTTTAAGAGCGTCCATTCCAGAACCGTCCGGCAGCCCCACATCTAAAAGGATAACATCAAACGCTTTCTTGGAAAGTGCATTCCACATATGGGACAGATCTTGAACAGCTGTGACGTCAAAGGCGTTAGTTCTTAAAATGTAAGAGATTATTTCTACCATATCCTCTTCATCTTCAACCACAAGAACGCTTTTCACACGCTCACCTCTCTTGCTTCTTTCACAACCTTCAAAGGATCTCGCGCATCTCTTTCCCAAGAATCATGTAAACTGTTTCTTCACAGATATTCGTTGCGTGATCCGCAACCCTCTCTATTGCTCTTGACACAAGGATAAGCCTTTCCGCTTGCGAAATGACCTCCTCCGTGTCTCTTTCCACGATAACAGATTTGATATCTTCTACCAAATTTCTATCCAACGCATCTACCTTATCATCCATCAACCAAATCCTCTTCGCAAGTTCAACGTCTTCTTCAAAATACGCCTTCATGGAACCTCTTGCCATTTCTTCCGCGATTTGGGCCATTTTCGGTATACCGATTAAGGGGTTTATGAGATTTTTCCCATTCATGAATTCGCTAACTTGAGCTATGTTCACGGCCTGATCGGCTATCCTTTCCAGTTCCCCGGCTATCTTTATTGCCATGATAACACCGTTTAAATTTGCATTCCTTGGGCAAAATTCTTCCAATATGCCATATGCCCTTCCTTCTATTGCACGTTTCAGTTCATCTATTTCATCATCATTTTTCACAACACTTTTGGCCATATCAACATTCGAGTTTTCCAAAGATGAAATTGCAAGCTTAAATGCCTCTATGGTCGAGCTGAACATTTCGTTTAATTTAAGCCTTAAAAGGTCTAACTCCCTTTCGTATTTCACCATTTTCTCATTACCCTTCATAATCTTCAATTACTTACACCCAAGATCCCTTTTTACTTCTTCGTACTCTTCTTTGTTTATCTCACCGGCCGCGTAACGACGCTTTAATATTTCACACGCTTCAGATTCTTCACCCCTTCGATGATGAATAGACCATCTCACATTACGATGAAAAAAGGCGTAAAGCAACGCCAAGAATATTATTATTCCGGCCAAGTTCCAAAGAATAGACCAAATTGCATATCCCCCGTACCACCAAAAAGGCCAAAAGAAAAACACGATTTCCTCCTTCTTTTACTTGTAATGGTTGGTTATAGGAAGCCTTCTATCCCTTCCAAAAGCTCTCGTTGTTAACTTAACACCGGGTGGGGACTGACGACGCTTGTACTCATTTCTATCCACCATTCTTACCGTCTTTTCGACGATATCCTTATCAAATCCTGCCTCCGCTATTTCGTTAGGTGTCAGATCTTTTTCAACGTAAAGATCCAGAATCGCATCCAGAATGTCGTAAGGAGGTAATGAATCTTGATCGACTTGTCCAGGTCTCAATTCGGCAGATGGTGGTTTTACAAAGACATTTTGAGGTATTACTTCCCTTCCTTTCCACTTGTTGTACCAACGCGCCACTTTGTACACCATCGTCTTGTATAGATCCTTTATAACCGCAAAACCGCCCGCCATATCTCCATACAAAGTGGCATAACCCACGCTCATTTCCGATTTATTTCCAGTCGTCAGGACGAGCCAACCGAACTTGTTGGACAAAGCCATGAGGTAATTTCCCCGTATTCTGGCTTGCAAATTCTCTTCGGTAATGTTCGGCTGAGTTCCAGCAAAAATTGGTTCCAAAACTTTCAAATAAGAATCAAAAACTTCCTTTATGCCTATGGTGTAAGTTCTTATGCCTAAATTCCTGGCGAGTTTTTCGGCATCTTCCACGCTTGATTTTGAAGAATACATGGATGGCATTAAAACGCCAACAACATTTTCATTTCCAAGCGCTTCCACCGCCACGGCAGCCACCAATGACGAGTCCATTCCACCGCTTAAACCTATTAAAACCTTTTCAAAGCCGTTCTTTTTCACGTAATCTCTTACTCCAAGGCTTAAGGCTTTAAAGATTTCCTCTTCCATTTCAAGGGAAGAGGAAATTCCTTTTTCCTTTATCTCTTCTCGTTCAACATTTTCAATTTTATCGAGCACTATTAACGTTGTCCTTCCGCTGGAGTTTTTCGCCATCTCTCTTCTTCGTGGATCGTGAAGATTTGCATTAACTATGTGAGGAATTATCACGTCAGAAGTTAGCACCGCTTCTTCAAAATCCGGAGCCCTACCAATTACATGTCCCATTTCATCTATGACAAGACTGTGCCCATCGAAAACCAATTCATCCTGACCTCCAATGGAATTAACGTAAACCACGGCGGCTCTTGAATCCGAAGCCCTCACCTTGAGCATCTCTTCACGGCTTAAACCCTTTTGAATGTGGTACGGCGATGAAGAAATATTCACCAATATCATGGCTCCATCCGCTATTTCTTCCATAACGGGACCATCTGGAATCCAAATATCCTCACACACGCTTATTCCAACTTTAATACCGTTGTACTCAACGTTGAGCGGCTTCTGACCAGATGAAAAATACCTTTTTTCATCGAAAACCCCATAATTTGGTAGCAAAATTTTACGGTACACACCTCTTACCTTTCCCTTTTGTATCACTGCCGCCGCATTGTATATGTCATCATCTTTGTCTACGAAACCAACGATTATAACGGAATCGTACTTAGAAGTGCGTTTTGTTATCTCTTTTAACGCCTCTACATTTTCTTCTATAAAAGCGTGTTTCAACAACAGATCTTCAGGAGGATATCCAACAAGCGAAAGCTCCGGAAAGACTATGAAATCCGGCTTTAACTTTTGTACTTCTTCTACAGAAGATATGATCTTCTCTTTGTTTTCTTCTATTCCACCTACAACGAAATTCTTTTGTATTAGTGAAAATCGTACGCTTTTCAAACCGATACCTCCTTCAACTCTCTTAACATTTCGCTAACCTTTTTGTGAAAGAACGGATGAACGTAATTCGGCGCTATTTCGTTAAGCGGCTCCAACACGAAAAGCCTATTTTGCATGTCAGGATGAGGTATCACCAAGTCTGCAAAGTTCACGATCTTGTTGTCGTAAAATATTATGTCCAAGTCTATCGTCCTCGGTCCCCATCTCTTTTCTCTTACCCTTCCAAGGGATTTCTCTATTTCCAGAAGTTCATCCAACAGCAAAACGGGTGTGAGAGTGGTTTCAACTTCCGCAACACAATTCATAAAATCATTTTGTTCCGTTACGCCATAAGGTTTGGTTTCGTAGAATGTGGAGATCTTCAAAAAACTCATTTCTTTTTCCCGCATCTTTTTCATGGCTTGAATAATTGTTTCTTTTCTCTTTCCCATATTCGAACCAAAAGCTATGTAAGCTAAGTGAAGTGTGTTCAATACTCTTCAACCTCCTTCAGCGCGTCGATCATCTTCATGGCCTTAACGTGAGGCCAAACATCATGAACTCTGACTATGTTCGCGCCTTTCATAACCGCTACACTGTTCAAGGCTATCGTTGGTTCAAGCCTTTCTGAAACATCCATGGGCATTATCATGTTTATCATGGATTTTCGTGATATTCCAATCAAAATCGGGCAACCAAGATCTTCAAAATAATCGAGATGAGCTATGAGATTTAAATTGTCCTCCAGCCTTTTTCCAAATCCAATTCCCGGATCGATTATTATCTTTTCTTTTGCAACGCCTGCGTTTATGGCAATATCTATTGAACGCTCAAGCTCGCTATGGACTTCTTTTATCACATCATCGTAATGTGGATCTTTTTGCATATCTCTTGGTGTGCCTTTTATGTGCATTACCACCACGGGCACGTTTAAATCGGCGATGGTTTTCGCCATTTGAGGATCGAATTTCAACCCACTTATGTCGTTTATCATGTCAGCGCCGGGATCTATGCCAGCTTTTGCCGTTGAGGCGCGGTATGTGTCTATGGAAATTGGAAGATCCGTAACTTTTCTTATCTCTTTTACAGCCTGAACGATTTTCTTCGCCTCTTCTTTCGCGTTTATCGGCAAAGCGCCTGGTCTGGTAGACTCAGCGCCGACATCTAATATGTCGGCGCCTTCCTTTTCCATTTTCTTCACGATTTTGGCTATGTCAGAAATATCGACCCTACTCGAAGGATAAAAAGAGTCTTTCGTAACGTTTAAAACGCCCATCACGTACGTTTTAGAAAAATCGAAAACCCTTTTCCCGATTTTCATCGGTTTTAGCATCACGATTCACCATCCAGCAACTGTTTCACAAGTTTTCCAACCACTTTAGGATCCGCTTTTCCTTTGGTTTTTTTCATAACTCCTCCTACGAAAAAGCCCACGACGGATGTCTTACCGTTTTTGTACTTTTGAACGGTATCTGGATTTTCTTCGATGACCTCTTTAACCACGGCTATGAGTTCATCTTCGTTTGAAACTTGTAAGAGATTCTTCTCTTTAACGATATCATCTGGATCTTTTCCACTTTTATAAACCTCTGCCAAAACTTCTTTTGCTGCAAGTCTGGAAATCTTAGAAGAGTTGGTGTACTCTATTATCTTCTTCAAATGGAAGACCGGAATTTTGTTTGCGTTAAACTCCAAGCCATCCGTGTTGAAAAGGCCAAGTACCTCGTTGACAATCCAATTGGACGCGTCTTTCGCACTAACGCCCGCTTTCACAACTTCTTCAAAGTACTCAGAAAGCTCTGGTTCTTTTGAAAGTATTCTGGCGTTTTCTTCTTTTACGCCAAGTTTTTCCACATACCTTTTTGATTTCTCATCCGGAAGTTCAGGCAGACTTTTTCTTATTCTCTCTATTCTTTCTTTGGATACAACCAAAACGGGTAAATCCGGTTCTGGGAAGTATCTGTAATCGTTTTCCGCCTCTTTTGATCTCATCGAAACGGTTGATTTTGTGGACGAATCCCATCCGCGCGTTTCTTGCGGAACGTTTTTTCCATCCTCCATTGCCTTTGTTATTCTTTTTATCTCATATTCCAAAGCCTTTTGGACGAATTTAAAAGAGTTTATGTTTTTAACTTCTACCCTCGAGCTTGAACGTTCTCCATCGTTAACGGAAACGTTCGCGTCGCATCTGAGGGCCCCTTCTTCCATATTTCCGGTGCTTACACCAATTGTTCTGAGAATATCTCTCAGTTTTTCCATGAATTCCCGAGCCTCTTCTGGCTTTTCCATATCCGGCTCTGTTACTATCTCTATCAATGGGATTCCACACCTGTTCAAATCAACGAGACTAGATGTAGCTCGCGTTATCGTTTCAGAAGAATGAAACATCTTTCCGGCGTCTTCTTCTATGTGAATTCGTCGTATTCTTATTTTCTTTCCGTTATCAAGAACTATGTATCCATTTGTGGCAATGGGATGGAAGTACTGGGTTATCTGATATCCCTTTGGCAGATCTGGATAGAAATAATTCTTCCTGTCAAAGCTCGACACTTCATGAATTTCACAGTTCAGCGCTGCGGCCGCTCGAATGGCGTATTCTACCACTTCATCATTCAAAACCGGCAACGCGCCTGGCTGTCCTGTGCAAACCGGGCATATGTTGGTATTTGGCTCTGCGTCAACTTCATTTTTACATGAACAAAAAGCCTTTGTTTTCGTGGAAAGCTGCGTGTGAATTTCCAATCCTATAACGCTTTTCATCTTTCATCACCGCCATTCAACTTTGGCATTGGAAATTTTCCCCTTGCTTTTTCGTAACTCCTGGCAATTCTCATCATCTTGGCGTCTTCAAATCTCTTTGCCATTATCTGCAAACCAATTGGCATGTTGTTAACGAGACCCATTGGAAGACTTATCGCCGGTAAACCCGCCAAATTCGCCGGAATGGTGTATATGTCTTGAAGATAGTAATCCAAAGGGCTTGACAGTTCTCCAAATTTAAAGGCCACATTTGGAGTTGTTGGTCCAAGTATCGCATCGTGAGAGGACAAAACTTCATCTATTTCTCGTTTGATCGATGTTCGTACTTTTTGTGCCTTGTCAAAGTAAGCATCATAATAGGTCGCGGACAGTGTAAATGTTCCAAGCATTATCCTTCTCTTTACTTCTCTTCCAAAGCCCCTATTTCTCGTTTGATTGTAAATTCCATCTATCGTGTCCTCTTCTATTCTCAAGCCATACCTTATTCCATCATATCGTGAAAGGTTAGAAGAAGCCTCGGCGGGAGCTATTATGTAGTAAACTGAAACGGCGTATTTCAAAGATGGAATCGACACTTCCTCAATTTTCGTACCCATCTTTTCGAATTTTTCAATTGCCTCTTGAAAAACCATTTTCACCTCAGGCTTAAGGTCTTTTAAAAACTCTTTTGGAACGGCCATTTTCATTCCTTCAATTGGGTTTTCCACTTCTTTTAACAGATCAATCTTTTTGTCAACGCTCGTCGCGTCTTTTGGATCTTTTCCAGCCATTATTTCCGTGATCAGCGCGGCGTCTCTAACGCTTTTGGTCAAAGGACCAATTTGATCCATTGAAGATGCGAACGCCGCCAGTCCATACCTCGACACCAAACCATAGCTTGGCTTGTAACCGACTATTCCACAAAAAGAAGCTGGCTGCCTTATAGAGCCCCCGGTATCTGAACCAAGCGCAAAGGGAACCATGCCAGCTGCCACAGCCGCCGCGGAACCTCCACTCGAGCCTCCCGGCACCCTGCCTAAGTCCCACGGGTTTTTAGTGGGAAAAAACGCCGAAAACTCCGTGGAAGAGCCCATGGCAAACTCATCCATGTTCGTTTTTGCAAGGGCAATCGCCCCTTCATTCAAAAGGCGTTTTACAGCGGTAGCCGTGTAAGTTGAACCATAATCCTCCAGTATCTTAGAAGCGCAAGTGGTCTTCGTTCCTTCAAGCTGCATGTTATCTTTAACGGCAAAGGGTATCCCACTCAAAACGCCTTCGTTTTCTCTAATTTCACACTTTGAAATGTAGGCGCTTAAAACTTTGTCCAATCTTTCAGAACGTTTTTTGAAATACTCAACAACTTCGTTGCTTTTCATCTTTCCTTTTTTTATACTTTCCATAAGTTCTTCAACAGTCATGCCAGAGATCAACTCAAACACTCCCTCCAAATTTTGCAGATTACATCACTACACCTTGAATTATATCACCATACTTTTTCCCACACTCGCAGTCTGCCTTCGCACCTATTTTGTGTACTGGAATATGAAGTACGTCGTTGGAAAAGAGTCGTTCAACGCGAAATCCCAACCAAGTCCTATTCCCATACTCAGAGTCTTGAAAAGCCATTTAATCTGATCGTTGGATGAAAATCTTGCCGCTATGCCCATCGCGAATTCATTGGAATAAGCGCTCTTTTTGTATTCCAGCCTTACATTTCCGAGCTTGAATGGTATGTCCACCAAAGCCTGAAAAATCAGGTAATTTTTTGAAGCTTCAGACGAAGCGTAAGAAATAGCTGAAGAAAGCTCAATGGATTTCAAGCGCTTTCCGATTGCCAAAAAGGCACTTGAATACCCGTTATCGTCTCCGATCATCATACCTGCGGATAAATCTACCGGCTCTTTTAAAATTTGAAATTGCTCCAAAAACGAGGAATTCACGCGCCCAACTTGCGAAAAGTTACCAATTCCAACCAACCACGTGCTCTGAGAAAACAAATTAACGTTTGAATACTGAAATTCACCATCTTTTAAAACCAAAGACGTTGGAGTTTCCAAAAAACTCCATGAAAATGACACGCCTAATACGAATACAAGGAAAAATGAAAAAATCACCGTTGTCTTTTTCATGTTCTTCACCTCTTCACAAGATCTAAAGTCAGTTCAATGCCAAAATAAACAATTGGGTGCATGAGAAATTCCCTTGCGGAATTCCAATTACTCCATGCACTGTTCCACACTAATCCACTTTTAAGCGTTAAAATTCCAAATTTTTCGTGGCTTCCCAATCCAAATTCGAAGTTCACATTTTCATTTGACAAAGTCTTATTCACTCCACCTTCAAGCGTTAAAAAGGCCGTATTTACTTTCTTTTGTAACACCGCAAACCCATCTATCATCTTTAAATCCCCTACCATCATGAATTTGGCACCAATGTTTGCGTTAAAATCTGAGTTTCCAAATCCGTAAACGCTGTAGATATTGAAAACGTGTTGAGTCTTACACGGTCCTAACAGGCAAAACCTGAATGGCAAGTAAGAAACTCCCATAGCGACGTTTCTAAAAGGCTGCATTTTTAAATACACTCCCCACTTGTAATAAGAAAAAAGCGATCCGCCGATCTCCAAATTGCTTCCCAATCCGGCTGCAGCTGAAATATTCATGTTTTCAAGAGAAAAATTCACCTGACCTGTTTTTAAAACGTTTTCGGTTGGATATAAAAAACCATCCGCAAAGATGAAGGAAAATGTCCCAAACAACAGAATCGTAAAAAACAAAGCTCTTTTCAATTTTTATTCCTCCCCTCTTAACTTTTCAAATAATCCATCTCATCGTCGCTTAAGAGAATATCTCCCGCTTTTGCGTTCTCGATAATGTGAGAATCATTCACCGCCTTTGGAATGGTGAATATACCCTGAGTTGTGATCCATGCAAGGGCAATTTGAACTGGTGTGGCGCCGCGGTTTTGTGCTATTTTTTTCAATTTTTTCAAAAACGAGGAACTTATTTCCATTCTATTTAACGGTGAATAAGCGACAATGCTTATCCCTCTACTCATACAGTAATCTATAAGCCCTGAATCCTTTGCACTTCTATCTTGGATGTTGTACCTTATTTGATCGCAGACTATTGGCGCTTTCGAACTTTCAACGGCTTTTTCAACTTCGGCAATGGAAAAATTGCTAACACCTATGTAACGCGTGTAGCCTTTGTCCAATATCGAATTCATTATGTCAATTGACTCCTTGATATTAGTTTCCGCGGAAGGCCAATGAATCAAGTAAAGGTCTACGTGATCCGTGCCTAATTTTTTCAAAGTGGCTTTGATGGAATTCAAAGCGTCTTTCCAATTCAAATGTGTTGGCCATATCTTTGAGGTTATAAAAACTTCATCTCTTTTAATTTGCTGTAAAGCCATACCAACTATCTCCTCAGTGTGCCCATTCCCATAAAATTCCGCGGTATCTATGTGATTCATTCCAAGCTTTACGGCTTTAATAATCGCTTTCGCTGTCTCTTCATCGCGCGAGTGATCGGCTTCAAATTTTCCTCCCATCCCCCATGTTCCTATTCCCACGACTGGAAGATTTATCTCCGTATTTCCAAGCCTCATTCTTCTCATCTTCGAGCCTCCTTTCATCTAATTTTAACATCATTTCATTTAAAACACGGAACGTTTAATGTGATAAAATAGAATGCTAAAAATCAAAAAGGAGGGAAAAGGTATGTTGAAGAAATCTTTACTAATTTTAACGGTGCTATTAGTCTCGCTTTCTTTGATGGCTATGGCAGCCCATCTTGTCATACTGGAAATCAACGACACACACGGACACGCTTGGGCATACAACGAATGGCACAACCCAAACATAGGTGGTTTTGCGGCTATTGCAAGCGTGGTAAATCAGGTGAGAGCTGAAGCCAAGGCAAATGGATGGGACGTACTTTTCTTGCATGCTGGCGACGTTAACACCGGTGTGCCGGAATCAGACTTGCTCGATGCCAGACCAGACATAGAGGCTCTAAATGCAATGGGCTTAGACGCCATGGCAATAGGAAATCACGAATTCGATCATCCGTGGTCAATCCTCATGAGACAGATGACATGGGCGAATTTCCCATTTCTGTCGGCAAACGTCGTTTACAAAGGAACCGATGAAACTTTGGGAGAGCCTTACATAATAAAAACCTTCCCAGATCTCAAAGTCGCCATTCTTGGTCTTACAACGAAAACCACCGAATACGTTGGAAACCCCAACAATGTTAAGATGTACGATTTCCTTTCTCCAATAAAAGTGGCTAAAAAATACGTCCCAATGCTTCACACAATGATGGGACAAAACGGTGTGGTGTTGGCACTCACGCATCTCGGAATATTTGGAAATGGGCTAACGGCCGGTTCTAAAATAACGAATAGTCCAGCAACCATCAAAAATCTTCTCGCATACAACAAACCCAACGATCCGTACGGCGGAAGTGTTTCTCTGGCTGAAAGCGTTAAAGGAATAGCCGCCATATTGGACGGACACAGTCACACGATAGTAGAGCAACCGTTGAACATCGATGGAACTTTAATAGTCCAGGCTGGCTCTTTTTCAAAGTACGTGGCAAGGCTGGATCTCATAATAAAAGACGGAAAAGTTACCAGTTACACGTACAAGCTCATTCCGATAAACCTCAAAGTTTATCACAAAGACAAAAACGGTAAAGTTACGTACACTTACGTTGGAAAGAAAATTATTCCAGACAAGAAAATTCAAGATCTTCTCGCCGCTTACAAAGCCATAGGAGAAAAGAAGTTAAATGAACCAATAGGCTATTCAAAAGTCAATTTTTCAAACAAAGGAGAAATAACGAGAAAAGAAGACAGCCTCATAGGCCATCTTATAACCGATGCTGTTGCCTGGAAGTTCAAGGATCAAGGTATTCAAGCCGTGCTTCAGAATGGTGGAGGAATCAGAGCATCTATAGCTCCCGGAACGATCACGTACAGAGACATCCTTACAGTGCTTCCATTTGGAAACACCGTTGTACTTCTTAAAATCAAAGGTTCAGATCTCATAAAAGCGATTCAATGGGGAGCAATGCCCCATGCAAATGACACCGGTGCAAGGCTTAACCCATGGGGATTAACTTACGTCGTAACCCCTAAAGGCGTTAAAGACATAAAGATTCAAGGCAAGCCAATAGATCCAAACAAAGTTTACCTTATTGCCACAAACGACTACATGGCAAGCGGAGGAGATCACTATTCGATGCTCAAAAATTGCGAACAGTACAACACGAATTACGTGTTGGCGGATGTGGTTAAGGAGTACATAGAACATATAAGTCCGATAAATTCTTATCCATTCAAACCGCGTTGGACTATGGAAAAGTAAGGAAATTCAAAATCGCGCCTTCAAAGGCGCGATTTGTTTTGAGGAGGCGTTAAAATGATAAAGAATTACGTGCTGGACACAAACGTTTTGATTCACGATCCGAATGCCTATTTAGCTTTTGAAGACAACAACGTCATTCTTCCTTTAAAAGTGATAGAAGAGATAGACAAGTTAAAAGGACGAGACGGTGAGGTTGGAAGAAATGCGCGCGAAGTTGCGAGAAAATTAGACACTTTAAGGCAAAATGGTCGTCTTTGCGATGGCGTGAAATTGAAAAGTGGTGGAACGCTTAAAATAGAAATCGTAGAAGATCACAGACAAATGCCCTATTTCTTGTCGGACAGGATTGCGGACGACTGGATATTGCTGTACACAATGCAAATTCAAAAGAGAAGTTCGTTGAAAACGATTTTGGTGAGTAAAGACATAAACATGAGAATAAAAGCGGACGCGTTGGGAATAACGGCACAAGATTATCTAACCGATCGAACCGCCGAAGAGGAAATCTTAACCGGTTACAGAAGGGTAAAAGGCAACCCCCCAAAAGATGGAAACCCTTCAAGCGTGGGATTAAACGATCTTTTCGAAAATGAATTCGTCATTTTCGACAATTCCAAAATCTACAGAATGAAAAAGAAAAAACTGGTCCCAATAGAAGTTGGCTTTGACACGGAAATCTGGGGGATTCATCCTTTGAATGAAGAACAACTCATGGCGCTGGATCTGCTTTTGGATGATGACGTGTCATTCATAACCCTGTTGGGACCGGCGGGAACTGGAAAAACATTGTTGGCATTGGCCGTTGGCTTGTACGGTACGGAAAATTTGAAAAAGTACAAAAAACTCATAGTGACGAGACCAGTTGTACCAGTGGGAAAAGACATAGGTTTTTTACCCGGAGGCGCGGAAGAAAAGATGCGCCCATGGCTTCAGCCAATTTATGACAATCTTGAATTCTTGTTTGACAACGTTGGAAAATCGTTATCGAAGTTGGAACATCCTAAATTCCTCGAAGTTGAAGTGCTGAGCTACACAAGGGGAAGAAGTATACCTCATCAATTCATAATAGTGGATGAAGCTCAGAATTTAACTCCTCACGAAGTCAAAACCATCGTAACACGAGTTGGAGTGGGAACGAAAATAGTGTTGACGGGTGATATATCGCAAATAGACAGTCCATACCTGGACGCCGCTTCGAACGGTTTAACGTACAGCAGCGTGAAATTTTCAAGGTATTCCATAGCCGGACACATAAAGCTCTCACAAGGCGTTCGATCTGAACTGGCAACTTTGGCTTCTGAAATACTTTAATTTTTAGCTCATGCTGTGTGAACATTACGAAGGGAAATTTTTGAAGGCTTGGTAGATGAGGATTCGCTCTTTTATTTTTCAAAGATTTGTGAGTTAAAGGATATAGTGATATAATCGCGCTGATGATAAACTTTAAAAATGTGAATGAAGAGAAACTTTCCCTTATAGCCAAAAAACTTGCTTCCTTGCTTTTCAAAGGAAGCATAGTTTTGTTGTACGGAGATCTTGGAAGCGGAAAAACCACATTTACACGCTACCTGGTTGAAGGGTTGGGAGGAGATGCGTATCAAGTTACCAGCCCAACTTTCACCATTGTGAACGAATACGATGCCAGGTTAAAAGTGTACCACGTGGATCTTTTCCGCTTGGAAAATGAAGAGGTAGAAGAATTTCCTCTTCAAGAATACATTGAAAGTGAAGGCATTTGCGTGATTGAGTGGCCTGAAAAGATGGAACTCTACAAACCCGAAAGCTTTTTTATGGTAAAGCTTGAATTCGTGGACGAGTTGAGGAGAAACGTAGAGGTGGAAGGCGTCGGTAAGCAGTACGAAGAAATTCTAAGACGAGGTGAGTTTTTTGACAAAATATAACAAATTAGAGCAATTCATAGAGAACGAAGAAAAAAATGAAAAATTTCCTTCCTCCTTGCCTTGCATTCCATTAAAAGGAGAAGAAGTCGCATTTCCAACCGCTTTAACGCCCTTTTACGTTGGTAGAGAAATAGCCATCAAAGCGCTGGAAGCCGTGGTTGATACGGAAGAAAAATATCTTATCCTGGTAGCGCAAAAAAATCCGGATGTGGAAAGGCCCACGCCAAAGGATCTGTACACAGTGGGAACTCTTACAAGATTGCTTCAAATAGCGAAACTTCCAGATGGAGGCTTTAAAGCCATTGCCGAAGGCATTGCCAGAGTGAAGATAAAGAAATTCGTTAAAAAGAGACCGTACTTCGCCTGTGAATTCGAAATCTGGGAAAAGAAGATAAGAAAAACGAAGGGAATTCTCGCGCTCATGCGCCTCGTCAAAGAAACGGCCAAAAAGTACTTTGAAATGACAAATCGTCTTCCAAAAGAAGCACTTAAAGAGATGGATATCTTCAGTGAACCGGACAAACTTGTCGATATGATAGCCTCTTTCGTTCCGGGTGAATTGGAAAAAAAGCAACGCTTTTTAGAGATGAGAGACCCCAAAAAAAGAATGATAGAATTGCTAAAACATTTGAATTCAGAAATAGAGATCTTGGAATTGGAAGGAAAAATAGAAAAAGAAGTTAAGAGTAGAATAGACAAAACGCAAAAAGAATACTACTTAAGAGAGAAACTTGAAACCATCAAAGATGAACTTGGAATGAAAACTGACGAATCAGATGAGCTTAGAAATAGATTAAAAGAAAAGGCGTATCCGCCAGAAGTTGAAGAAACGGTTCTAAAAGAAATAGATCGCCTCGAGAAGATGCATCCTTCATCGGCAGAGGCGAGCGTTTCTAGGACTTACATTGAATGGCTATTGGATTTACCTTGGGAAGAAAAAAATGAAGAATCTTTCGATATAAAGAGAGCCGAGGAAATTCTGAATTCTGATCACTACGGTTTGGAAGATGTGAAAGAAAGGATTTTAGATTACATAGCGGTAAAAAAATTCAGTGGGACCGCCAAATCCCCAATTCTTTGTCTGGTTGGTCCTCCCGGCGTGGGAAAAACGTCACTTGGAATGTCACTGGCAAAAGCTCTAAACAGAAAATTTGGCCAAATCTCTCTTGGCGGAATGAGAGATGAAGCCGAAATAAGAGGGCATAGAAGAACGTACGTTGGAGCGTTACCAGGGAGAATAATTCAAACGCTGAAAAAGCTGAAAACGAAAAATCCGCTTCTTCTTCTGGATGAAATAGACAAGATGGGCATTTCTTTTCAGGGAGATCCAGCCGCTGCTTTGCTTGAAGTGCTGGATCCGGAGCAAAATTCGCACTTTGTCGATTATTACGTTGAAATACCCTTCGACCTCTCCGACGTCGTGTTCGTGACAACTGCCAACACCGTGGATCCAATCCCACCAGCCTTGCTCGATAGAATGGAAGTTATAGAAATCCCGGGGTACACGCTTAAAGAAAAAGTGGAAATAGCGAAAAAACATCTCCTTCCAAAGCTCAAAAGCGAGTATGGCTTGAAAGGTGTGAATTTCTCCATAACCAAAAAGGCCGTCGAAAAGATAATAGAAGAGTACACTCTTGAATCCGGAGTTAGAAACCTCGAAAGAACGTTGGCAAAATTGTTGAGAAAAGTCGCCAGAAGGTTGGTTGAAGGCGAAAAGAATGTTAAAATTAAAGTATCCAATCTGGAAGACTTTTTGGGAGCTCCCGTACTTGTAAAGCCTCAAATTCCCTCTTCTCCAAGGATTGGAGAGACGATAGGACTTGCCTGGACAAGTGTGGGAGGAGCTGTGCTAACGGTAGAATCCTTGATAGTTCCCGGAAGTTCCAAAACCATTCTCACTGGTAATCTCGGAGACGTGATGAAGGAATCCGCAACGATAGCGATGACTCTGTGCAAGAAGATGTGCGGAGAAACTAAAAAAGAGTTCTTTGAAAAGCACGACTTTCATATCCACGTGCCAGAAGGCGCCGTTCCAAAAGACGGGCCCTCTGCTGGCGTTACCATATTTTCTTCTCTTTGTTCATCTGTAACCAATAGACGTGCGAGAAATGACATCGCTATGACCGGCGAAATAACGCTTAATGGAGACGTTTTGGCAATAGGAGGTTTAAGGGAAAAAATTCTGGCTGCCAAAAGAATGGGAATTACGGAAGTCATAATACCGAAGTCCAACGAACCAATGGTTAGAAAGATGAAAAGCGACGTGATTGAAAACGTTAAAATTCATTACGTTTCCACAGTTCAAGAAGTGTTAAAACTCGTCTTGGGAGAAGAAGATGTTTGTGAAAAAAGTTGAGCTTGACGTCGACGCTCGAAATGTTAACGAATTTCCCACGCCGTTGAAGGCGGAAGTGATCTTCTTGGGAAGATCCAATGTGGGAAAATCTTCTTTGTTAAACGCGCTTTTTGGAAAAAAATTGGCCAAAACCAGTTCGACGCCGGGAAAGACGAGATCGCTCGTCTTTTTTAGGATAAATGAAAAATATCATCTGGTCGACTTTCCAGGGTACGGTTACGCCAAGATTTCAAAAACGGAGCGTGAAAAGTGGGCAAAGTTGATAGAAGATTACTTTAGGCTTTCCAGACCGAGGAAGGCGTCTTTTCTTCTCGTTGATTCAAGAATCCCAATTCAAAAATCCGACGTGGAGGCCTACAAATGGCTGTTAAACCTTGAAGAAAGGGTTATAATCGTCCCAACAAAGGTGGATAAATTGAGTAACAACGAATTGAATAAAAGAATGAAAGAAATAAAGGAAACCTTTTTCAATGCGGAAGATATCGTTCCGGTTTCAACCATCACGCGTAAAGGCCTTAAAGAGTTGGACGTGAAGTTAAGGCATTACATAGAGAGGTGATAAACGGTGAACAGGAGTGAAGCGCAGGAGTACTTAAGAAACACCCATATGCCAACGGTATGGTGTCCAGGATGCGGAAATGGCATCGTTTTAAAAGCAACCATCGAAGCCATAAAGAATTTGAAGTACAACAAAGATGACATTGCGGTAGTTTCCGGGATAGGATGTTCCTCAAGGGCGACGGGTTACTTGGATTTCAACACGATGCACACTTTACACGGTAGAGCCATAGCGTTTGCCACGGGAGTTAAACTTGCGAGACCTGATTTGAACGTTATCGTAATGACAGGCGATGGTGATGCAATGGCAATAGGTGGAAATCATTTCATTCACGCTTGTAGAAGGAATATGGATTTAACGGTTATAATATTCAACAACAACATTTACGGCATGACAGGCGGACAATATTCCCCCTTAACACCAACAGGTTCTTACGCGACAACGTCTCCTTACGGAGACATAGAAACGCCTTTTGATACCGTTGAACTCGCCAAAACTTCTGGAGCAACTTACATAGCGAGGGCGACGACGTATCATTACAATTTACTCGTCAAATACATACAAAAAGGTCTAGCTCACAGGGGAATGTCTGTTATCGAGGCCGTTTCTCAGTGTCCAACGTACTACGGAAGGTACAACAAAGTGGACAGTGGACCGGGAATGTTGCAGTACTTTAAAGACAACTCCGTCTTGCTTTCTCAAGCGAAAAAGATGAAAAAAGAAGAGCTTGAAGGAAAGATAATAATAGGAGAGTTCGTTGAAGTGGAAAAACCCGGTTACGTGGACGAATATGAAAGAATTCGTCAAAGAGCGGAGGCGACTAACAATGCAAAGTAACGTCTACACTTCCAAATCCACAGCCACACCTTTCAGCATTCGCATAAGTGGACTGGGAGGTCAGGGTAACGTTTTGATGGGCACCATACTCGCGGACGCGCTTGTTAAAGATGGAAAGTGGGTTATACAAACACAGGCCTATGGCGCGCAGGTAAGGGGCGGATTAACCCTGTGCGATGTGTTGTTTTCAGAAGAACCCATAGATTTTCCAAAGGCAAGGAATTTCGATATGTTATTCGCAATGCATGATTTGGCGCTTAAACAGCACTCTAAATTTTTAAAAAACAACGGTATATTATTTGTGGATTCGTCAATGTGTGGAAAAGTTCCAAATTTCATTCAAAGTGTTACGAGAAAGATCATATCTTTTCCAATTACAAAGATATCCGAAGAGTTGTTCGGAAGAAAGGTCTTCGCAAACGTCATAAATCTTGGACTTGTCGCGGCTACCACGAAAATAGTGAGCTACGATAACTTAAAGGAAGCCATTTTGGAGCACGTCCCATCAAAATATGCCGATATGGATCTTAAAGCTTTAGACGAAGGTTATCACCTCTCAGATAAAGTCTACAACCTACGCGAAAAATTGAAAATACCTTATTCACATGGAAGTGGTGCGGCATTCGAATGAAAGGACGCTGAATTCAGTGTCATCGCACAAGGGCACCCATGGTCTATTTAAAAGTTTTAAGTACGCATTTGAAGGGCTATCATACGTTCTAAAAAGAGAAAGAAACATGAAAATTCATTTTCTCAGCGCCGCGGGCGTTATAATATTCTCCATGGCCATTGGCTTGGACGCTGAGAGTGCGTTGTGGATATTTTTGGCAATAGCGCTGGTCTTGATAACTGAAATATTCAACACGTTTTTTGAAGAGCTTTTAGATTTTGTAAATCCACAATACAGTAAAGTCGTTAAGCATATGAAAGACATGGCCGCCGGCGGCGTTTTAGTGGCGGCCGTATTTGCCATAGTTGTAACCATTCAAGTGTTTGGAAAAAGATTTGATCACAATTTATCATGGATTTCAGAAGTCGTTCTTTTAGGTTACATGCTTATGGTAGCAATTCTAACAATTACAGGTGGTGGAAAAAGTGAAAAAAATAAAGGTAGCGATCGTCGATGATTCGGCCTTTATGCGAAAAGTTATAAGGGATTCGTTGCAGGAAAGGGGATTCGAAGTTGTAGCCATAGGCAGAAATGGTGAAGACGCCATAAAAATAGCCTCTAAAAGAGTCGCGGATGTTATGACTTTGGATGTTCAAATGCCGGTTGTTGGTGGAATGGAAGCGCTTAAAGAAATAATGAAAGAATTTCCCATGCCGGTTATCATGGTAAGCAGTCTGACAAAAAAGGATGCGAAAATAACGTTAGACGCGTTGGCAATGGGAGCCTTCGACTTTGTCACAAAACCAGGAGGAGCAATTTCGCTGGACTTCAACAAAGTAGCGGACGAACTCTCCGAAAAGATCATATTGGCGGCGTCATCGTTTAAAGTATCCAAACTTTCCACAACCAAAATTGAGAAAACGGAAAATATCATCAAAAGTGAAAAGAAAACTTTTGTAAAAGCTAAGAATTACGATTTTGTTGTAATAGGTTCTTCCACCGGTGGGCCAAAGGCTTTGGACGTGGTGATTCCAAAACTCCCTGGGAATTTTCCACTTCCAATTCTCCTAATTCAGCACATGCCTCCAAAATTCACCTCGGCTTTGGCCAAGAGATTAGATGACACATCAAATCTCAGCGTTGTTGAAGTCACCGAAAAGATGGAAATTAAACCTTCAACGGTGTACGTTGCAACTGGAGACAAACACATGAACGTTTTGAAAAATGGTTCTTACTTTGTAAGTCCAATCGATGGGCCAAAATTGAACAGCGTAAAGCCCGCCGTAGATTACACGCTTAATGCCGCGGCACAAAGTGGCGCAACCATCCTATGCGTGATTTTAACTGGCATGGGAAAAGATGGTACCGAAGGGCTGAAAAAATTTGAAAAAGAACGAAGAACCGTGATAGCGGAATCCGAAAGAACGGCCACTGTTTACGGAATGCCGAAATCGGTTGTGAACGCTGGCCTTGCCGATTACGTTTTAGATGTGAATGAGATAAGTTCAAAACTTGTAGAATTGGTACGTTAACCTTTTTCTTTCAAGCGGTGAGATCTTACACCCTGATATATTAAGGCCGCGGTGATCGCCAAATAGGGAAACATGAGAGTAAGATTTGAATTCAAGCCATAAGATTGTAAAGATATTCCAAGCGCGTCCATAAATCCAAAGGCGATGGTGGCAATTAGCGTCCAGGTAAAATTGCCATCTCCAAATATGACCGCGGCGACCGCTATCCAACCTCTTCCAGCGCTCATATCTTTGTTGAAAAGCTTCAAATACCCTATTGAAAGGTAAGCTCCAGCCATGCCAACCAAAATGGCGTTTATGAGTATGCTTTCGTACCTGATCAAAGTTGAAGAAATCCCCGCCGTGTCCAAAGCTTGCCAATTCTTTCCAGCGGCTTTCAAATGAAGTCCAAAAGTCGTGTGAGTGTCCACGTATTTAAAAAACAAAACGATTCCTAAAGTAATCCAAACCACAAGCGAAAAATCATTCAAAAAAGCGTTTAAAGGGCCAAGATTTCCTAGATGCAAAGATGGGATTTGCTGGATCTTCGAAGAAGTAAAAGATCCCTTAACGCCAAAGATGCTCTTTAAAAGTAGGATCGTTAAGCTGGAAGCGAGGATGTTCAACGCCATGCCTATAACCCAAATGTTGGCACGTAAATTGATACAAAAGAAAGCGTATATGATGTTTATCATCAAAGAAGCGAGTACCGCGAAAAGCAATCCCATCCAAAAGGAAGAAAACATGTACGATCCCAAAACGGCAAAAAATGCGGCCATCAGCATGGCTCCTTCTTGCGAAATATTCAAAATGCCAGCTTGCAAAGTCCACATCCCTCCGAGAACTGGGAGCATTATCATCGTGAGAGTGGCAATTGTCGATCTGTAGATGTACATTTCAACCCTCCTCTTGAATGCGATTGGCCATTTTATTTGATACGGAATAGCCCGCCGTTACAAACATCACAGAAAGAACGAATATTATTTGCACCAGCTCCTGCGGAACGTTTAACATCAACTCCATTTGAAGCCCTCCGGAAGCCATAACAGCGTATATAAACGAAGTGATTATCACGCCTATCGGATCGTAATTTACCATCATTGCCAATATCATTCCAGTCCAGGAATAACCCGGCGAAATACCATTTAAAAAGCGATGATAATCCCCCATAACCAAAAGCGTTCCCGCCAGCCCAGCAAGCATTCCGCTTACCACCATGGCCATCATTAAATTTCTCTTGACGTCCACGCCACCATAGACAGCAAAGCGCCGATTGAGCCTCGACATTTTCCACTCATAACCGTATTTGCTGAAAACCATCAAGTACACGATCACGGATGTAACAACAATTGCAATGTAAACGCCCGTGTTCAAATTGGAAAGGGGATTTAAATGTTTAAACCACATTCCCTTATCGATGATGTTAGTCGCCCCCAATGACCCCTGAGTAGTTCTAAATGGTCCATTCACCATGTAAAGAGTGAAGTAAACGGCGATGGAATTCATCATGATAGTTAAAACGACTTCATTTACGTTGTACTTGACCTTTAAATATCCGGGAATCCACGCCCACATTCCTCCTACCACAAGTCCAACGCTCACGCCAATAACGATGTACATCATAGAAGGAATGCCGTGAAATGTGACCCCCATCGCCGCCACAACGAATGCGGCCAAGTACAACTGTCCTTGAGCACCTATATTCCATATACCAGCATGAAATGAAATGGCTATTGAAAGACCCGTTAAGAGTATCGGTATCATTCGATCCAATGTGGAATACAGAACGAATTTATTTCCAATTGCGCCTATCACCATTTCTTTGTACCCATCTATGGGAGAAACTTTGTAAAGCAGCATCAAAAGCCCTCCGATGAAGATGGCCAAAAAAAACGAGACCGTTATTATAAGAAGCCCTCTGTACCTTTCCATCATTTTTTCATCCCCAGCATCGCCAGTCCTATCTTAGTTGAATCGCTCTCTTCTCTTGTACAAAGATAATTTATCCTACCCTCGTACATGACCGCTATCCTATCCGAAAGGGTGAGAATTTCATCCAGATCAGAAGAAAAAAGTAAGATGGCAATCTTTTCTTCTCGCATTTTCAATATCTTTTTGTGAATGAATTCTATTCCACCTATATCAACGCCACGGGTTGGTTGAGAAACGAGGAGAAAGCGCGCACGATGAGAAAATTCTCTCGCTATCACCACTCTTTGCATGTTACCACCGCTTAGCGTGCCAGCCTGTTCTTCAGGAGACTTACAAACCACTTCGTAATCTTCAATGAGTGAAATCGAAAAGCTTCTGATGTTTCTCCTTTTCAAAAATGCCAGTTTTCCCTGGAATTGCTTCTTATTTTGATGGCCCATAAGCATATTTTCCTTTATTGAGGCCAACGGCGCAAGACCAGTTTTTATCCTGTCTTGAGGAATGTAAACCATTCCCCTTTCTCTTCTCGCTCTTACACTTAAATTAGTCACGTCTTCATCGTAAAAAATGATCTTGCCAGAAGTTGGCTTTTTCATACCGCTTACCATTTCTTCAAGCTCGCTTTGACCGTTGCCAACCACTCCAGCAATTCCCAAAACTTCTCCTTCTCTAACCTCAAAACCAACATTTTTTACAATTTCAACACCATTTTCGATCAATGAAACGTTCTCAACTCTCAATGCAACCTTTGAAAAATTCACACTTGGAAGTGAAAGCTTGGGGATCTTTCTGCCAGCCACCATTTCCGCCAATTTTTCTTCTGAAATTTCTTCATTTTTAAAGGTCCCGAGATTTTTTCCATTTCTCATCACCGTTATCCTGTTTGAAATTTCTTTCACTTCTCTCAGTTTGTGAGATATGAAAATGACGGTTTTGCCACTTTCTTTGAATTTTTTTAGGATATCGAAAAGGAGTCGAGATTCTTGAGGAGTCAGCACCGCCGTCGGTTCATCGAATATCAATATGTTGGCTTTTCGATAGAGCAATTTCAGTATTTCCACCTTTTGCTGCAGGCCAACTGATAATCTTCCCACTTTTTCATCTACATTCACATTCATTCCATATCTCAATGCCAGCTCTTTAACGATTCTTCGAGCGTTTTTTCGATCAAAGCTCAAGTTTTTCGTTGGTTCAAAACCAAGAACGACATTTTCGTAAACGCTAAAAGAGTCAATAAGCATGAAATTCTGATGAACCATTCCTATTCCATTAGCTATGGCATCTTTTGGAGAGGAAAACTTCACTCTCTTTCCAAAAACCTTCACGCTTCCAGAATCTACTTTGTACATTCCGTAGAGCAAGCGCATCAACGTGGTTTTTCCCGCACCATTTTCACCTATTATGGAGTGAATCTCTCCATCTTCAATGGAGAGATTCACCGCGTTGACGGCCGTTACGCTTCCGAATTTTTTGGTAACATTTTCAAATTCTACGGCGTTCTTCATTTCTCATCAAAGTAAGACTTTACCTTTATCTTTCCGGTTATTATGTCGGTTCTTATTTGAATGAGCTTTCTTATCACATCCGCCGGTACGTTTTTAAGCATAACCCTTGAATAACTCAAACCCACACCGTTATTGGCTATTCCGTAAGTGTATATCGTTCCCCTTTTGTAAGTTCCACTCAATTTATCTTTTATCATATCGTAAACCGCATTTCCGACATTTTTCACAACGGATGTGAGGATGTTGTTGGGGGCAAGATAACCCTGTGGGGAATCCACACCTATTGCCCAAAAATGCGCTTGTTTCGCGGCATCGATAACGCCAAGGCCACTTCCGCCCGCGACCTGAAATATTATATCCGCTCCATGATGAAATTGATCCAAAGCTATCTCCTTTGCGGTTGCCGGATCGTCCCAGCCACCCACGTAACCAGTTAAGATCTTAACCTCTGGATCGACGTAATGCGCCCCCTGTTCGTAGCCAATGAGAAAATCCCTTATAACGGAGTAATCTTCACCGCCTACGAAGCCTATAATCTTCTCGCCGTTAACCATTGGAAAGCCCTTCCTCTCAGTTATCATTGCAGCAAGGGCACCAGCCATAAAGGAGCTTTCGTTTTGTTTGAAAACAATGGATGTTACCTGTCCAGACTTTACCACATCGTCTATGTAAACGTAATCAACTTTTGGAAATTGTGGTGCGACCTGCTTGAGAGTGTCTATCAATTCGTAGCCCACAACGATAACCATGTTAAAATTCATGGATGCGGCGATCATTTGTGGCATGTAATTCGCCGGATCCGTCTTACATGGCAGAACTTTAGCGTATATTCCCAGATCTTTTTCAGCTCTCATTAAACCCTGATAAGACGAATCGTAAAAGGATTTGTCTCCCAGCTCTCCGGCTATTACCAACGCAACTTTCATGTGCGACGCACTGAAGGCCGTTGAATACATTCCCAACGTAAAAAGAAGCGCCACGAAAAACAACGCCACCACTTTTTTCATGACAAGTTCCCCCTTTTTCAAAGATTATGAATCTTTTATTTACAAAATATTATACATTTATGAAATAAAAAAAGCAAGGCTTTACAGCCTTGCTTTTGCTGGTGGAGCCGATGGGAGTCGAACCCACGACCTCTTGCATGCCATGCAAGCGCGCTCCCAACTGCGCTACGGCCCCACGCTTTCACATATTGAATTTTACGCTATTTACCGCCCCTTTGTCAAGAGGCCGAATTGACTCATAAAAAATCTACACGAAATCATGAGTTGAATGATTTTGACACACAAATGGGCAAATGAACCACGATCTTGTATACTTGTTTTGAGAAAAAAGAAAAGGGGGAAATGAAAGATGAAAATATCCATAATCGGAGCCGGCAGCTGGTCAAGTGCCATGGCAGTTGTGCTGGCAAGAAAAGGTCATGAAGTTACACTGTGTGCGAGAAAAGAAAAAGACGTTGAAAAGATGAAAAAAACAAGAGAAAACGTTAATCACCTTGCTGGGGTTCGCCTTCCTGACAACATAACATTTTCAACCTTAAAAGACATACCGCCTTCAGACATTGCGGTTTTTGGAGTACCAGCTCAACACGTTAGAGAAGTTTTAAAAAATATCAACTTTAAAGCCAATGGCGTGGTAAACCTTGCAAAAGGGTTGGAAATCAAAAGCTTGAAAAGAATGGAAGAAGTCTTTAAAGAGTACGTTAAATTGGATTACGCGACCATCTCCGGTCCCAGCCACGCCGAAGAAGTTGCAAAAGAAATTCCAACGAGTGTTGTCGTTTCATCGAGAAACGAAAGTTTTGCCAAATTCGTTCAAAAGGAATTCAGCGCTGACAATTTCAGGCTGTATCTAAACGATGATCTAACCGGAGTTGAGATTGGAGGCGCTTTGAAAAACGTTGTGGCCATAGCCGCTGGAGTTTTGGACGGCCTTGGAGGGTGGGACAATTCAAAGGCGGCGATAATCACGAGAGGGTTGGCAGAAATAAGTAGAGTTGGAGTGAAAATGGGCGCCCAGCCAAAAACGTTCATGGGCCTCGCCGGTTTGGGAGACTTGGTGGTCACGTGTACCAGCAAGTACAGTAGAAATAGAATGACGGGAGAACTGCTTGGCAGAGGTGGAAGCTTTTCACAAAAAAGCTCTTTTGTGGTGGAAGGCGCGTACACCGTAATTGCAGAGCTTACTCTGGCAAAAAAGCTTGAAGTAGAGGTGCCCATAGCCGAAGCCGTGTACTCGTTGATATACAAACACTCCTCACCCTTTGAACTCATGGAAAAGCTCATGAAAAGGCCTTTGAAAAGAGAGTGAATGAAACGTTTTGTTTGTATGACGTACAAAAAAACTTATAGTTTGTTTAGTAAACTTGACAAGTTGTTAAGAGTAGGATATAATTTCTATTGCGTTTCTCCTAATTGGAGAGAAAATATATCATTATGAAGGGGGGCTTCATGCGTGAGAAAAGCAATATTTTTGGTGGCACTCATGATCCTCGCACTAGGAGTGCTATCGCTCGCAGGAGGCACAGTAAATTACGCGTTGGTCTCAAACATCACGACTCTTAACATTTGGTCGATGTTAGGGCCAAACGCCACATCGTGGAATTTCTACGTTGGCATGGTCAAATACGGCTCGTTGTACACGCTGTCTGACGTAACCTACGCCGTTGTTCCGGCTTTGGCTGACGGAATGTGGACACCACTCAAAAAGGTTACGGAAGACGGCACGACAATGTACGTCACAACCGTTCACCTTTTAAAAGGTGTGAAATGGTCTGACGGCACGCCTTTCACGGCAGATGACGTGGTATTTTCTTACGAAGTACCGTTCAAGCTCAAAATACCAGGCAACTGGATGAGCAGTCTTGATCCAACTGTTTTCGCCAAGATTGAAAAAGTTGACGATTACACGGTCAAAATCTACATCCACAAATTGAGCGGAAAATTCGTCTACGGAGTGCTTCAAAGCACTATCGTCCAGAAAAAATACTGGGAACCAATTTACGAAAAAGCTCTTAAACAACCGGATCCAGCGAAGTACATGATGTCTTACGGCCCCGTTTTGGACGAACCTTCTATTGGACCATTCACCGTTTCAAAATGGCAAAAAGGCGCTTTCGTCGTAAACCAGGCGGTGAAAGATTACAGCTTTAAAGGACAAGAAGAAATTGAGTACGCGAACGGCGCGGTGCGTTACATCACCCCAACGCTTGGACTGGATCAAACCTTCTACGGAAAAGCCGAAGGAAAAGTGCTTCACGACTTCACGGTTGGCCCGTACGTGGATTCGATCATATTCAGGATCTACCAGAACCAATCAGCAGCTATTCAAGCTTTGTTGAAAGGGACTGTTGACTTCGTGCTCAATCCGAATGGATTGCAAAAGGGATTCCAGGCGCAGTTGAAAACCAATCCCCACATAAAGATGGTTTCCAACCCAGCCAATGGTTTCCGCTACATCGCTTTCAACATGAGGCGCTATCCGATGAGCTTGAAAGCTTTCCGTGTGGCTATAGCTTATCTTGTTGATAGAAATCTTCTCTGCAACAAGATACTTCAAGGAGTCGCGATACCTCTGGCAACGGTCGTTCCACCAGGCAACGCCTTCTGGTACGACAAGAACATCAAGCCTTATGGCGAAGGCATGACAACTGCGCAAAGATACGAAGCTGCCATTAAAGTGCTCAAAGACGCCGGCTTCAAATGGTTGGTTGAGCCTAAGATAAAGAACGGTCAACTCGTCCAACGCGGTATGGGTCTCATCGCTCCAAATGGAAAGTTGATCAAATCGATAAAGCTCATGGCTCCTTCCGCCGGATACGATCCTATGAGGGCAACGGCCGCTCTTTGGATTGAAAAATGGGCAAATGACATAGGCATACCGATAGTCGCCGATTTGACGTCTTTCAACAACATTGTCAGCGCAGTTTGGGATCAGAAGTACAACTTCGATATCTACATGCTTGGTTGGGGTCTTAGCATCTACCCAGATTACCTGAGAGATTTCTTCTACTCCAAGAACGGAATCAATCCTGGAGATTGGAACACTCCCGGATACGACAATCCCGAATTCGACAAAGTGGCCGATGAATTCATAGATCAAACCAACATGGACAAAGCGCGCAAGTACGCGTTCAAATTGCAGGAAATACTCGCCAAAGACGTTCCTTACGTCGTTCTGTTCACATCACCTGTAGTGGAAGCTTACAGGGATAGAATATCCTTTGCTTACACGCATGTGCTCGATGGAATTCAAGGAACGTATGGTGAAAAATCTTACGTGAAGATCGTAAAATAAGTTTTCCACTTCAATAGCCGGGCTCTACGCCCGGCTTTTTAAAATTCAAAAAGAGGAGGAACTTAAAATGATTGTGGGTGAGAATGGATGCTGAAATATATCGGCAAAAGGCTCATTCAGATTCTTATATTGCTTGTCATCTACATAGCGGTTATTTTCTTCTTGCTTCACGCGATGCCAGGCGGAATAAAAGCAATGCTTACCATGAACCCAAACTTAACCCCACAGGCAAGGGATGCCATACTTCACGCTTTTGGGCTTGACAAATCTCTCTGGATTCAATTTTTGACTTACTTGAAAAACGTTTTCACGCTCAATTTGGGGATTTCTTTTTCATTTTATCCAACCCCAGTGTGGAATATTATTGCCGAGAGATTGCCAAGAACGATATTACTTTTCACAACGGCAACCCTTGTTTCGTTCTTTATAGGTTTCAGCTCTGGAAAATCCCTAGCTTGGAAGAGGGGGAAAGTTTCAGAGTACGTTGCCACCGTTATAGGCGTCATAACCTACACCGTCTTCACTCCTTTGTTGATATTCGTCTTCATCTGGTTCTTCGGAGCCTATTTGGGAATAATGCCAATAAACCAGTTTTTGAACCCGGATTTGTGGCTCAAAACGAATTTCACAGCCCAAACGATCTTCCTGTACTTACTGCTAACGATAAGTTTAGTGGGAGCCGCGATGCTGGCTGCGTTTGCAGTGGCGCGAAAGGTTTCTCACAAAGTTAAAACGAGAAAGATCATATTTTACACTTCAACGGCCATTTCAAGCGCCTTTGCGGTATTCTGGTGGGCGGTAAGTCCTTACGGGATTTACGGTGCCGATATACTTTGGCACATGGTTTTACCGGTATTAACCGTCGCCGTTGTCTCTTACGCTGGAACCATGCTTGTCATGAGAGATTCAATGCTCGAAACCATAAAAGAAGACTTTATAACAACTGCCAGGGCCAAAGGACTGCCAGACAAAGTTGTAAGGGACAAACACGCCGCGCGAACGGCCATGTTACCCGTAATAACCAATTTCGTACTTTCAATGGGATTCGTGGTCAGCGGTGGAGTTATAACGGAATCTCTGTTTTCATGGCCGGGAATGGGAATGACACTTTTGAATGCCACGCTGGGAAAAGATTATCCACTCGCATCGGGAGCGCTGATATTCACGGGAATATTCGTCTTATTTGCCCATTTGGTTGTGGACATAATATACGCGTTCCTCGATCCGAGAATTCGTTACTGAGGAGGTGCAAATGAATGGCTACAAAAGAAATTGAAGGTGCTTTGGAATCACCGTTAACCATAAAGATGAAATTGGCGTGGCGTTCTTTCAAAGAAAATTGGAAGATCTTCTCAGAATCGAAGATAGGGGTCTTAGGCTTGTGGATAGTCATAATATTCGCAATAGCCGGTTTTATCGTTTACCCAATACTGGCGGCTACAGTCTGGAAGCCAACGTTGTCCGGAATGGTTTCGTACGATCCAGTAACGGGATACGACTTCACACAAATGCTAAACCCGGCTCCTCCATCTTTGCATCATCTTCTGGGAACGGATCCACTTGGAAGAGACGTTTTAGCGCAACTTTTATATTCGACACCAAGGGAATTTGCGCTTGGAATTTTGGCCGCCCTCATAACGGTTTTCATAGGAACGATCATAGGAACCGTTTCGGCGTATTACGGAGGTGCCGTGGACACATTCTTCATGCGATTGGCTGACTTGGTTTTGCTCTTTCCTTTCATACCATTTCTGATTGTTCTTAGCGGAATGATTCAAATAGATCTTTTCAGGCTGGCGTTGATAATAGGATTGATATCCGGCTTTGGCGGAATAACAATTGTCTTGCGCTCACAGGCTATGATAGTGAAAGTAAAACCATTTATAGAGTCCGCCAAGGTATCCGGTGCGAGCAATCCTTATCTGATAGTCAATCACATAATTCCAAACGTTATGCCTCTATCATTTTTGTACATGATGTTCAACGTCACCGGTGCCATCTTCTCAGAAGCCGTTTTGTCCTTCTTCGGTCTGCTGAACATAAAGATGTCCTGGGGATTGATGATTTACACCGCGGACACGGCAGGGTACATAGTGGGAAGCAATATTGGACACTACTGGTGGCTTTGGCTTCCGCCGGGAGCGGCCATTACCTTGCTTTGTGGAGCCTTTTACTTTATAGGTCGTGGATTGGATGAAGTTGTGAATCCAAGGCTGAGGAGAAGGTGAGCAACGTGAGCGCAGTTTTAGAAGTTAAAGATTTAAAAATGTACTACAGCACCAAGCAGGGAATGGTGAAAGCCGCAGATGGAATTTCGTTTTCAATCAATCAAGGCGAATCGATGGGCCTTGTTGGAGAATCAGGTTGCGGAAAGACGTCCGTCTCAATGTCAATTATGCGGCTACTCGCGGAAAATGCGAAAATAGTTGGAGGCCAAATTCTTTTTAAAGGTCAAGATATAGTTAAATTAAAAGAAGAAGAGATGAACAAGATAAGATGGGCAGGTATCGCGATGATATTCCAGGCCGCGATGAATTCTTTGAATCCCGTTTACAAAGTTGGAGATCAGATAATTGAAGCTATATTGGCTCACGAGCCGGACGTGACTTTTGAAGAAGCGCGCGAGCGTGTGGCAGAACTTTACAAACTCGTTGGTCTCGATCCCAAAAGAATGGACAATTACCCTCATGAGTACTCTGGCGGAATGAAGCAGAGGGCGGTAATAGCCATGAGCTTGGCGTGCAACCCCGATTTGATAATCGCAGACGAGCCAACAACAGCTCTGGACGTCATAGTTCAGGACATGATACTGAAAGAGCTTTCAAAAATTCAGAAAAAACTCAACATGTCTATGATCTACATCTCCCACGACATAGCCGTTATAGCGGAAGTCGCTGAGAAAATAGCCATAATGTATTCCGGAAAAATAGTCGAACTTTCGGATGCGGTTACGATATTTAAGAAACCGGCCCATCCGTACACGGTGGGCTTGATGTCTTCATTCCCATCCATTCACGGCGAAAAGAAAAAATTGGTAACCATCCCAGGCGAACCACCCAACCTCTTAAACGCTCCGGATCATTGCAGATTCGCACCAAGGTGCCCCTTTGCCACAAAAGAATGTTGGGAAAAGACCCCACCTTACGAAGAGATAGAATCCAATCACTACGTCGCGTGTTTTCATCCTCAGAACCTCAGAAAGCAGGTGAGCATCAATGGCTGAAGTCAAAAGTGCCGTCGCTCAAGAAACTGTTTTGAAAGTTGAACACCTCAAGAAGTTCTTTCCGTTGAGAAAGAGCCCTTTTTCACGGGCGAAGAGCTTTTTACACGCCGTCGACGATCTCAATTTCGAAATAAAAAGAGGGGAAGTTCTGGGTCTCGTTGGAGAATCCGGATGTGGAAAAACCACGACTGGAAAGACACTTTTAAGGCTTTACGAACCAACGGATGGGAAGATAACGTTTTTGGGTAAAGATGTGACCCATTTAAAAAGTGCGCAAGACAGAAAATGGTTTCACAGCAGAAGCCAGATGATATTCCAGGATCCATTCGAATCGTTGAATCCTAGGAAAACCATCTTTGACATAGTCTCAGAACCCATGAACATACAAAACGAAGGAAGCTTGAAACAAAGAGAAGAAAGGGTAATGGAAATACTCAAAAGGGTCGGAATATCTCCGCCGGACGCCTTTCTTTGGCGTTACCCTCACGAATTGAGCGGCGGTCAAAGGCAACGTGTCGCCATAGCGCGCGCTTTGGTGATGAACCCACAATTCGTCGTGGCTGACGAACCAACTTCCATGCTTGACGTTTCAATAAGGACACAGGTCATGACCCTAATGATGGATCTCATAGCCGACATGCACATGACGTTCATTTACATAACCCACGATCTCGCCGTCGCGCGTTACATGACCGATCATATAGCCGTTATGTACCTTGGAAGAATGGTTGAATACGGAGAAACGGAGGACGTGATACAAAATCCATTGCATCCTTACACGAAGGCATTGATTTCGGCCGTTCCAATCCCAGATCCGGAATTCAAGAGAAAATCGCTTCAAATAAAAGGTGGAATAGGAAAAGCAATAGACCCACCTAAAATATGCAGATTTTACGAAAGGTGTCCATTCGCCACCGAAAGGTGTGGAAAGGAAGAGCCACCGCTTTACGATGTTGGCAATGGCCATAAAGTTGCGTGCTTCCTGTACGAAAAAGACGGGAAGTGAGGCAAATGTCGTTTAAAAAAAGCGCTTTCTTCATAGCCATTTCAGCTTTTATAGCCGTGAACCTCGCGATTTGTATCGCGAGGTTCAGTTCTTATCCATCGTTCATGAAAAATTTAAAACTCACTCTTGCCATCACAAACGTGGAAAAAGCGGCTACCAGCGCTAAAGCCACATTTTCATTTGACATTCGAACAAAGGAAAAACGTGTGCGCGCTTACGTCTCTGGCATTCAGCTTTTGTTGAAAACGAAAGGCGCCGATCTCGGATATCACTTAATCGTTGGCGATCAGGAAAACATAGGAAACTTTAGAAATGGAAAATTTCATTACGCATGCGGGATAACCTTTTCAAGCGATCAGGCGAGCAATCTTCTCAACGCTTTAAAAAACCAAAAAACTCAAATTGAATACACGGCTTACGTGGAAATGCACGTAACTCAAGGCTCACACGATCTCAGAAGCGTTCCTGAGTTCGTTGGAAATGTGAAAGTAAAGAAAGGTGAATTGAAATGAAGAACGCTTTTGTTTCCCTAAGCGTATGGTCATTGGTGTTTTCAATACCATTTCTCTTAAGCGAACTCTCTTTTTTACTCTATCCTTTTTCATTTTTACCAATGTGGGCGTTGTACTTGCTCGTGGTTGTGCTTGGATTTTCCGTGATAATGGCGGTTGAAGATTTTAAAATAGGCTTTTTCGCCAATCTGGAAGGCGCTGTCATCGCAACGGTTGTGTACTTCTGGCTCGCCCGTTACATTCTAAGCAACGTGGGTAACGTTCCCATGGTGATGGCTTCCAACGCGGCGCTGACTTCTATCATCACGAAGAGCGCAACGCTGTACATCTTTTCACTTCTTGGAAATTTGGCTGGCTTTTTGGTAAGCGGAATGGCGTAAAAAGACGCATTATCAACGAACAACTCCGCCTTAAGGCGGAGTTGTTTTCATTCCATCACTTCAAAGGCGTCTTTAGGGGCTCCGCAATCGGGACAAACCCAATCGTCTGGCAACTTTGAAAATGGCGTTCCGGGTTCTATGCCGTTATCCGGATCACCCTTTTCTGGATCGTAAATGTAACCACACAACGTGCACACGTACTTTTTCATTTCTTCTGCCATCTTTTCTACCTCCTTGAGTTCAAAGAAAATTCACTCATTCAAACTTCCCGATCACAAGCTTAGGAAGCTCAGAAAATCCTTCTTTAAAAAGGGATAAAACGTCTACAAAAATTCTATTTTCATCCAACTTGTAAGCCGCTTCGAAATTCAAAGCGCCCACGATGTATATTCTCAGCTTTGAAAGGTCTAAGCTCTTTTCCTTCGCCAGTCGAACGACTTTTCTCGCGGTTTCGTACTCGTACGGCGCCAATTCAGAGATAGATTGGTAGCACCTATCCAAAAATCTTCTCTCAAAAGAAAGCAACCGATCGCGTATTTTTTCTTCGTTCAACCCAATCTTTTTATGGTAAATCGAAAAAGCGGCTGGAGCGTTTTTGACGTATTCAAAGTAAAAATCGGGCCACTTTTCTTTTTCAAACGTGAGAATTTCAAAGAAGTCTTTGCTTCTATCCAAAAACATGCTCTTCATATCTTCGTCGTCTTCGCCGTTTTTTTCTCCATTTCCACAAGATCCTGGAAAGTGTACTTTGAAAAGGCTTTGACCATGGAATTGTAAGCTTCCTCCCAAACGTACTTTATGGAACATTCATCAAAGGCTTCGCACCTGTCATTTTTATCCGCGTGAAGGCAGTTAAGCCTCTTTATGGGATTTTCAAGAGCCAAAACAACATCCGAAATCCGTATCTCAGAAGGCTCTTTGACCAACGCGTACCCACCGTTTTTTCCACGGATGGTTTTAACAATGCCAACCTTCTTCAAATTAAAAAGTAATTTCTCCATGTAGTCAGCTGGCACGTCTTGCTTTTGTACTATTTCCTTTAAAGTCAGCTTTTTTATTCCCTTATTCCACGCTCTTGCCAATTCGTAGACCGCTCTTGTAGCGTACGCGCTCTTTGTGGAAAGATCTAACATCTCATCACCTCAAAACTTCACTTCATAACCATCGTCATTATTATAACCTAAATGGTCAACTTTTCGATGTCACGAACTTTGCAAGTTCTGTTACATTGATTTAACGTACCCACCGTCCACCCTAAGCGTTACACCGGTGATGTAACTCGCTCTTTCAGAAGCTAAAAATGCCACGGCACTCGCCACCTCTTCGGGCTTCGCCAGCCTTTTCACATCCGTTTTTTCCGCTATCTTTTTTTCAACTTCCTCAAATGAAACCTTTTGCGCTTTCGCCGTATCCTCAAACAACTGCTTAACTCTCTCGGTTAAAGTGTACCCCGGAGCGACGCAGTTGAAAGTCACGCCAGACGAAGCGTGTTCCATAGATAAACTCTTCAAAAGGCCTTCAACCGACATTCGAATGGAATTTGAAAGGAGAAGGCGTGGGATCGGTTCGAAAACCGAAACAGAAGTGGACGCGATCACCCTTCCCCAGCCCTTTTTCAACATAGGGGCTAAAAAAGCGTTGATCAAGCGAACCGCGCTCATCAAAGTTAAAGAGCAAGCGCTCAGCCAGTCTTCATCGCTTAACTCTTCAATTTCACCAGGTCTGGGACCTCCTGTGTTTATGAAGAGAATGTCCACCTCGCCTATCTTCTCTTTTAAAGCCTCTATATCTTTTGCGTTTGAAAGATCGGCGTTATGACCGCGCGCCTCTACGTCGAAGGTGTTTGCGATCTCATCGGCAGCCTTTTCGCTTTCGTGCCTTGCCACTATTTCCAACTTAACCCCTTCTGCTGCCAAAACTTCCGCCACGGCTCTTCCTATTCCACGCGTGCCTCCGCCTATGAGGGCGCGTTTGCCTTTTATCCCAAAATCCATGGAAATCCCCTTTCACCTTTCAATCTTAACGTTTATCCCCGCGCTTTTCAGCGCTATCGTTTTGTAATTCAAATCGTGAAAAGCTTCAACTTTCCTTATAGTGTGGCTCTTGGATCTCATGGCGATGGTGTAAGTAATGGCGTAATTTCTCGAATACCTCACGCCCCTCAAAAGATCGCCATCTGTAACGCCAGTCGCAGAGAATATGACGTTTTCGCCACCGGCCAGATCTTCCGTGAAATAAACCTTCTCAACGTCGAGATCTTCGAATTTCTCCTTTTCTTCATCCGTTGGGTGTAACTTTATCTGTATTTCGCCCCCAAGAGATCGAAGAGCTGCGGCAGCCAAAACGGCTTCTGGAGAACCGCCTATGCCCATGTAAAGATTAACCCCACTTTCTGGCAACGCGCTCGCAATCGCCGCCGCTATGTCTCCATCACTTATAAGCTTTATGCGTGCCCCTACTTGTCTGATCTCGTCTATGAGTTTTTCGTGCCTTGGCCTGTTCAAAATAACGACGGTCAGTTCGTTTACATCCAATCCAAGGACCGCTGCCGCGATCTTCAAATTTTCACGCACGCTCGCGTTTATATCGAGTTTTCCCTTTAATTCCGGGCCACAGGCAAGCTTTTCGCAGTAAAAAGTTGGCAAAGAAGCGAGCTTTCCTTTTTCCGCCGCCGCCATGACGGCTATCGCGTTTGGAAGTCCATTGGCCACAAGGCGGGTTCCATCTATTGGGTCTACTGCTATATCCATCTCTGGCGAGTTTTCAGACCAGTTCCCAACCTCTTCGCCTATGTAAAGCATCGGCGCTTTGTCCTTCTCGCCTTCCCCAATCACAACTTTTCCTTTAACGTCCACCAATTCCAACATTCCACGCATCGCATCGACCGCCGCTTGATCGACCAACTCTTTGTTTCCAAGCCCCAAATACTTGCTCGCATTCAACGCCGCAGCTTCCGTAACGCGTATAAGCTGCAAAGTGATCTCCTTTTCCATTCGCGCAACCTCCCTCAAAAATGTGAAAAATGAAGAATTACTCAAACTTCCTTATTTCACAAAGCCTTCATCTTTCCAATCCGTCCACCATTCCTGTTTTTTGAACTCTTCTATGAACGGTCTCAACGAATCTTCAGAAACTTTCGCATCCTTCCCAAGAGTTAAATATAGTTCCGCGCTTCTTCCATGTGAAAACTTCCAAACTCTTTTCGCCAACGGTCCTAAAACGGTGTTGACAGGATACAAAAACCTTGTCCCTTGAGTGTTGATAAGTGTCCACGCCACAGGCGTGTTGAAAACTTTGGAAATCTTTGTGAAAATATCGTAAGTGAAAAGGACACCTTCGAAGCGCTTTTTGTAAATATCAAAATACTTTTGAAGCTTGTCGTACATCTCAAGTTTTTTAAGGATATCAAAATAAGCCTGCCAGAAAGTGTTTTCCAAATCGTAATTCGCGCCCGGCGCGTTGAGAAAATCTTCTATTATTCCGTTTAGCACCGCTTCAGCCTGCTTGAAGTTCGTCAGAGCCTGTCTGTTTTTCTTGTTTTGGAGATGTATGTTCGCTAAAACGTTGAGCAACGTGAAAAGTGCTCTTCTGGCTTCCAAAGAAGAAGGATTCATCTTAAGGGAATTTTTGATCAAAGGCCAGCATTCATTTCCATAATTTTTATCTTTTGTAGCTCCGAAAACCACCGCGTACACCATTGCCATTGTGGAAAATGGAACATCGGGCGCTTCGCATGTTTTAATGATGAATTTCTTCGAAGCGTTGAACCATATCCTAAAAGCGTAAAGATCTTCAAGCTTGAGTTTTCCAGTCGCGGAAAGCTCTTTCAGCAAATTTGAAGCCTGAGTAAAAAGTCTCTGTTCAAACGGAGCCGTTTTTAAAGCCGAAAGCGCCGAATCTATGGCAACTTTTATGTCGCCTTGACCTTTCGCGGAAGACGAAAGCTGAACGTACCTCATGGCCAAATTGTCACGAGATGAAAAGTAAAGATCTAAAAGGTACACGATGATCGATGCCAAAAGGATGTATCCGACAAACGGTTTAAAAGTAGTGTTCATTCCCAAAGAAACGGAAACGATCGTCATCAAAACAAGATAATTTATTTGAAGAGGGAAAGAAAAGAGCAAGTCAAATGAATAACCCGCAATCGCGATGGCAATCCACGGCATGCCATTTACAATGGAAGAGTAAATCGCCACGCCAATTAAGGCGAGATAAATCAACAAGTGGGTTATTCCGCCTTCCACCAACAAATCAAGATAATGGTTGTGCGCCCTATCCGCAACCTGTGTCATGAAGTAACTCGCGGATTTTCGTGAAAATTTCCTTCTCAACGCCCTCGCTATGTTGGAAATTCCATATCCAAGAAGAGGA